>DAHWHV010000338.1 GCA_027335545.1 Clostridia bacterium | reverse complement strand
GGAGGGGGGCGGGGGATGGGCGGCCGGGAAGCCGGCGCCCGGCGGCGGCCGGCTTGGGCCGGACCGGCCGGGGGCGTGGTGATCACCCACGAGGACCTCGACCGCGCCCGCGACCGGCTCGCCGTGGCGCGCGCGCGGCGCGGCGGCCGCTTCGCCTGGACCCGCCTGCTCTGGCTGCTGGTGGGCCCCGGCATCCTGGTGATGCTGGGCGAGAACGACGCGCCCAGCATGCTCTCTTACGCCGCGACGGGGGTCCGCTACGGGATCGGCTTCTTCCTACCCTTCATCGTCGTCACCTTCCTCATGGCCTACGTCGTCCAGGAGATGACGGTCCGCCTGGGGGCCACGACCCACCGCGGGCACGCGGAGTTGATCTTCGACCGCTTCGGTCGCTTCTGGGGTTCGTGCGCCATGGGCGACCTCGTGCTCGGCAACTTCCTCACCCTGATCACCGAGTTCATCGGCATCCGCGCCGGGCTCGGCTTCTTCGGGGTCCCGCCGCTGGTCGCGGTCGGCGCGGCCGTCTGCATCGTGGTCGGCTCCGCCATGACCAGCCGCTACTGGACTTGGGAGCGCCTGACGATCGGCCTGGCCATCTTCAACGGCCTCTTCGTCCCCGTCGCCCTGATGGCCCATCCGCCCTGGGGCGCCGTCGGGCATGCCCTGCTGACTTGGGGGCCGTTGCCCCCCCGCTTCACACCCGGGACCCTCACGATCCTCATGGCCGACATCGGGGCCACGGTGACGCCCTGGATGCTCTTCTTCCAGCAGGGGGCCGTCGTCGACAAGGGGCTGCAGCCCCGGGACGTGCGCAGTGGGCGGGCGGACACCCTGCTGGGGGTCGCCCTGGCCTCCGTCTTCGCCCTGGCCTGCGTCCTGGCGACCACGCCGCTGCACGCCCACGGGATCAACGCCGGCAACTACCAGGGCGCCAACTTCGCCCGCGCCCTGCTGCCCTATGTGGGTCGGGTCGGAGCCACCCTGTTCGCCCTCGGCATCTTCGAGGCCGGGTTGGTGGCGGCGATCACGATCTCCACCTCCTCGGCCTACGCCTTCGGGGAGGTGGTGGGCGGGGCCCACAGCCTCAACCGGCCGTTGGGGGAGGGGCGGCTCTTCTACGCCGTCCTGCTGGCCTCGGGCGTGGTCGCCGGGGGGCTGGTCCTCGTCCCGCACGCGCCGTTGGAGTTCGTCGTGCTGATCGTGAATGTGATCGCGGTCCTGGCGATGCCGCCCGCGCTGGTGTTTCTGGTGCTGTTGGTCAACGACCCGGAACTGATGGGCGATCAGCGCTCCGGCCCGTGGTCCAACGTGGCCGTCGTGGCCACGACGATCCTGCTGGTGGCGGCGGGGCTGTTCTACGGACTCTCGGTCCTGCTGCCCAAGGTCCTGGGCGGTTGACGGCGACGGAGCGCGGGCCACGCCGCGCACCGCCGCGGTGGGCCCGCGCGGACGACCGAGGCGAGGGAGGCGATCCTGTGCGTGAGGAGGCGCTGTGCGCGGATGCGCCGTCGCCGCCCGTGACCCCGGGGCTGGGGGCCCGAGCGGAGGAGGCCGCGGCACTGGAGGCCGAGGAGGTCGCCTGCGACCCCGCGGCGGTCCTGGAATTGCTGGAGCCCGACCAGTTGGTGTCCGCCAAGCGGGTCCCCTTCGGACGCCGCTCTCTCTCCCCGGTGCTGCGGGTCGTCCTCTGGGGCCTGCGGGCCTACGTAGTGTTCATGCTGGTCGTCGTGGTGATCGAGGTGGTGCGAAGCCTCCCCGGCTGAGCGGAGGGGCGACCTCCACAAAGCGGGCACGGGGTTCGAAGGGGGATGGAGGGGGCAGGTGAGCCCGCGGCGCGGGAGCCGTGGGGGCGCCCCGCTGTGGCCCGGGCCCGGGCGGGCCGTGGCGGGGATGCGCGGTGCCGCCATCCGGCGGGCCGGCGGGTCCGGCTCGTGCCCCGCACCCCGTCTGGCCCGGCATCCGGCCCCGGGTCTGTCTCGTGCGCCCGGTGCGCCCGTCTGCAGGCCCTCGTCCGGTCCCGTCCCTCCGGTCCCGTCCCTCCGGTCCCGTGCGGGCGTCCGCCCCGTGGCTCCGTTCCGGTGCGGCCACTGCGCGAAGGCCGTCCCGCAGGCATCGGTCCAGCCCCGAGTCCGCCCAGCCCGAATGCATCCGCCCAGCCCCGCATGCATCCGCCCAGCCCCGAATGCATCCGCCCAGGGCCGAACGAGTTCGCCCAGCCCCGCATGCATCTGCCCCGCATGAGGCCGCCCCCAACGAGTGCGCCTCGAGGAATCCAAGGAGGAATCCAAGGAGGAAGCCAACGAGTCCGCCTCGAGGAATCCAACGAGGAATCCAAGGAGGGGTTCGACGTGCGTCGAGTTGTGGGTGCGATCAGCGCTGCGGTCCTGTCCATGGCCCTGATCGGAGGGACGGCGCTGGCGGCGCCGCCGGCGTGGGCGCAGGGAGGCGCCTCGGGTTCCGCATCGACGGGGGCCAGCGCGTCTACCGGCACGGGCTCGTCCAACGGGACCGACTCGTCCCATGTCGCCTTCGGGCGGCACGTCTCTGCCTCCATCCAGGCGGCCCTGGCGCAGGGCGGCAGCGGCACGGCCCTGGCCAACGCCGTCCATCAGCTGCTGCTGACCGAGCACGCCAACGCCCGCGGGCTGAGCGTCGCCGAGGCGGTGTACGCGCACCAGGCCTCTTCGGGGCAGGGCGCTTCGCCCTTCAAGGACCTCAGCCAGCAGGCCCCGTGGGCCGATGCCGCCGTTGCCGCCCTGCAGCGGGCGGGTGTGGTGAACGGCACCTCCTCCACGACCTTCACGCCCGATCAGTCGGTGACCTTTGCGCAGTTGGCGACGATGTTGGCCCGGCTGCAGGCCGGCAGCGGTGCCAGCGGCACGGCGACGCCCGCGGGCACGCCGACTTGGGCGCAGAAGGCCATGGCTTGGGCGCAGGCGGCCGGCGTGTTGGCGGGCGAGCGGGGCCTCCCCGCGCCAAACGCGCCTCTGACGCGGGCCCAGGCCGTGCTCATGCTGATCAACGCCGCGGGGCTTGGGGCGCAGGCGGCCGGCCAGAGCGCCACGGCCATCGACCTCAAGGGCACGCCGCCGGCGTGGGCCCACGGTGCCCTGGCCCTGGCCATCCAACTGGGGCTGCTGCAGGGCAGCAACGGGCAACTGCTGGCCAACCAGCCCCTGACGCGCGCCCAGATGGCGGTCCTGCTGGCCCGGCTCGCGGTCCTGGAGGCGCAGGCCGCGGCCTCCGCCGGCACCGGCACGACGTCATCCGCCGGGTAGGGGGGCCGCACCCATTCCGCATCTGGCGCCTTCGGGCCCTCTTCCCCGCCCCACCGCTGGTGGTTCCGGCGGTTTCGTCCCTTGAGCCGGGGTTTCGCCTCTGGGGTTTCGCGGTGAGCGCCCAGGGCCCGGTGACCCGCCTCGCCCCAAGCCTGGGCCGGCTGGCCCAGGCTTGGGGCTCCTACCTGTTGTGGTCCGGGTTGTGGTCCGGGCGGTCCATTCGGGCTCTTGCCCGCTTGGCGGGTCGGCGCCCCGCACCGACCCTGGCCGGGTCCGCGGCCGGAGCGATTCAGGCCATGTGGATCTCCACGTCGTCGGCGACGCCCCCCAGCAGGGTGTAGGTGCCGGGGACCGTCTGCAGCAGCGAGCCGGGCACGCGCGCATCCACCGGGCCGTGGGCCACCAGGCGGGCGATGAAGCGCTGCCAGCTGACGCCGCCGCCCAAGTCGCCGTCGAGCCAGAAGCTACGGTCCTTGGCCCCCAGGATGTCCCGGGGCCCGATCGTGTTCGCCTTGGGGGGCACCCAGGACCAGTCCCCGCCGAAGGAGTGCAGGGCGTTTTGCATCACCGTCATCGGGTGCAGCTCGACCAGGCGGGCGCCCGCGGCCCGGAAGGCGGCGGTGTCTCCGCCGAAGGCCTCCGCCAGGTGCGGCTCCCAGAAGGCGATATGCCCGCTCCAGCCGATGCCGCCGTAACAGACGTCCGCCCCGCCCAGCGCCTCCAGCCGCGCCGAGTAGTCCGGCAGCGCCTCGCGCGTCGGGAAGTGGATCTGGGACTCAGGCGGGCGCAGTTCGGGGTCGATGCGCGCGAAGAACTGCTCCCACATGGCGCGTTGAAAGGAGCCCGGCCAATCGACCGGGGCGGTGTGCCCGTCCTCGTCCGCGTACTCGTCCATGTTGAAGGTGTGGACGTGGCGGCAGCTCAGGCGCAACTCGTTGATGCGCCGCGCCGCCAGCGCGTACTGCGGCACCGGGCCCACCGGCAGGATCAGGACCAGGCGCCGATCCTCCTCGCGCGCGCGCTGGATGCGGCCGACCAAGTCGGCGGCGAAGGCCTCATAAAGGCGCTGCGGCTCCTCGATGACCCGGATGTGGAATTCGGGGTTGGGATGGTCGCAGAGCCGCGCCCGCGGGATGGCCCGCACGCGCGCGCAGGCCTCCGCGTCCCGGAACGGCAGGAACCGGGCCAGACCATACGTGAACGCCATCGCATCGCCCCCTCTTGGCTGCTCCGCCCTCCACGCTTCGGGCCCGCCGGAGACTCCGCCCTGAGGCCGCCGGCCCCTCGGGCCGCGGGGGCGGTCAGGGGAGCAGCCGGCGGGTGGTGCCGCGCAGCCAGCGCTGGCACTGGCGAAAGCCCTCCGCGTGGCGCACCCCGCACTGCAGCCCCCGGAAGCGCGCCGTCACGGCGATGGCCTCCAGCATGTCGACCCCGTCGTGGTCGGCCAGCCAGCGCAGTTGGCTCTGGTGGGCGGAGAGCATGGCCACCTTGGTGGCGAAGGCCTCGCCGATGTCCACGTACTCCGTGGGCTGGAACTCCACCCCCATCAGCGTGTCCATGAAGTAGACGGGGGGCACGACAGTGTGGGGGGGCAGGGAGGTCGCGAACAGCGGGACCGTGGCCAGGAAGCTCGCGTCCTGGACCAGGCGGCTGACGGCCGTGTGGTCGGACATGTAGTCGTCCGGGTGGTGGGTGAGGACCAGGTCCGGCTTGGTCTGGCGCACCAGGTCCACCACGCGCCGCCGCTGCGCCGGGTCCTCGGCGCAGACCTCGCCGTCGGAGAAGCCGAGTCCCTCGGCCCGCGCGCCGGCCAGTCGGGCCGCCTCGCCCGCCTCCGCCCGGCGGATGGCCGCCAGGTCCTCCGCCGTGTGCGCAAAGCTGCCGCGGTCGCCGCGCGCGGCGTGGCACATCACCACCTCGTGCCCCGCCTGGGCCAGGCGCACCAGGGTGCCGCCGCAGAGGATCTCCAGGTCGTCCGGATGCGCCCCGACCGCCAGGACCCGCACCGCGTCCCCACCCTCCGGCCGCGACGGGCCCCGGGCTCCCGGGGGGTCGCGTACCGCCGCGGGGCTTCGGCGCGGTGCTCCGGGCCCCTCCCTGGGAGGGGGCGTTCAGGGTGAAGTCGTGCCGGTGGGGGGGAGGCTAGTAGGCCCAGCCGCGGCCGCGCCGTTGCGCTCGCCCTTGGCTGGCTATATAGTTTGGGGGATATATAGGTAGGCATCCTAAATGGATCTGCGCCGTGCGGCGCGGGGGAGGCAGGCGTGTCCAGCGCAACCCCGGGATGGGTGCCCGAGACCGGTCAGGCCCTGGAAGTGGTCACCTCCGTGGTGCGCCTGCTGCGCCAGGCGGCCGCGGGAACGGGTTCCGGGGGCGGCGGTCTGTCGCTGACGGAATACCGCCTGCTGAAGCGGGTCGCGGACCGCCTGCGCCTGGCCAGCGAACTGGCCGCGGAACTGGACGTCACGCCGGCCACCGTCAGCGCCGCGGTCGACGCCCTGGTGCGCCGGGGGCTGGTGCAGCGCCACGACCCGGGGGCGGACCGCCGTGCGGTGCCCCTGGGCGCCAGCGCTCAGGGGCACGCGGCCCTGGAGGCGGCGCGCCAGCGGCAGTACCAGGCGCTCCGTGGGGTTGTGGAGCGGCTGCGCCCGGTGGAGCGTCGGGGGCTTTTCCTGGGTCTGGCGGGGTTGGCCCGGACCCTGAACCCCTCGCGGCCGTCCTGAGCCCGCACCGGCCTGGGCCAAGCCCACCGCGGCCCGAGTTCCCGCAGCGCCCGTGTCTCAAGACCCGGAGTCTCCGGGGGAATGGTGGTCAGACCTTGGCGGCACAGTCCCTGCGCGCGGGCGCCGACCGGGTGCGTGGCGGCGACGGCTACAAGTGGTTGGCCCTGTCCAACACCACGGTCGCCGTGCTGCTGGCGACGATCGACGGCTCCATCATGCTCATCGCCATGCCGGACATCTTCCGGGGCATCCACCTCAACCCCCTGGTGCCCGGCAACAGCTTCTACCTGCTGTGGATGATCCTGGGCTACCTGGTGGTCAGCAGCGTGCTGGTCGTGAGCCTGGGCCGCCTGGGCGACATGTTCGGCCGGGTCCGCATGTACAACCTGGGCTTCGTCATCTACACGGCGGCCTCGCTGCTCTTGACCATCGACTGGATGACCGGGGCCGCCGGCGCCGACTGGCTGATCGGCATGCGCGTCGTGCAGGGGATCGGCGGGGCCTTCCTGATGGCCAACTCCGTGGCGATCCTCACCGATGCCTTCCCGGCGAACCAGCGGGGGTTGGCCCTGGGGATCAACAACATCGCCGGGATCAGCGGCAACTTCATCGGGCTCGTCCTGGGAGGCATCCTCGCGCCGATCAACTGGCGCCTGGTGTTCCTGGTGTCGGTGCCCTTCGGCCTGTTCGGCACCGTGTGGGCCTATCTCAAACTGCGCGACAACGGCATCCGTCGGCGCGAGCCGGTGGATTGGTGGGGCAACGCCACGTTCGCCGTCGGGCTCACGCTGGTGATGGTGGGCATCACCGGCGGCATCCAGCCCTTTGCCGCGCACACCATGGGCTGGACCAACCCGCGCGTGCTGGCCGAACTGGCGCTGGGGGCGGCCTGCCTGGCCGGCTTCGCCCTTTGGCAGGCGCGCAACGCCCACCCCATGTTCCGCCTCGCGCTCTTCCGCATCCGCGCCTACACCTTCGGTGTGTTCTCCAGCTTCCTCTCGGCGGTCGCCCGGGGTGGCCTGATGTTCATGCTGATCATCTGGCTGCAGGGGATCTGGCTGCCGCTGCACGGCTTCAGCTTCAGCGTCACCCCGCTGTGGGCCGGAATCTACATGCTGCCGCTCAGCGCCGGCTTCATGCTCGCGGGCCCGCTATCGGGCTACCTCTCCGACCGCTTCGATGCCCGCCTGTTCGCCACCGGCGGCATGCTGGTGTCCGCGCTGGCCTTCGTCCTGCTAGACCTGCTCCCCGTCGACTTTCCGTTCCCCGCCTTCGGCGGGACGCTGCTCTTGATCGGCCTGGCCATGGGCGCCTTCGCCTCGCCGAACCGGGCCAGCATCATGAACAGCCTGCCGCCCGAACACCGGGGGGCCGGCGGGGGCATGAACAGCACCTTCCAGAACTCGGCGCAGGTCCTCTCCCTCGGCATCTTCTTCAGCCTGATGATCGCCGGGCTGGCCGGCACCCTGCCGGTGACCATGTCGGCCGGCCTGGTGGCGCATGGCGTGCCCGCGGCGGTGGCCCGGAGCATCGCGCACCTGCCGCCGGTCTCCATCCTCTTCGCGGCCTTCCTGGGCTACAATCCGGTCCAGCAGTTGCTGCGCGCGCAGGGCGCGCGGGTCCTCGCCCATCTCTCGGCGGCCAACGCGGCGGCCCTGACCGGTCGTTCCTTCTTCCCGTCGCTGATCGCGGCGCCGTTCGACGCCGGCCTGCACGAGGCGCTCGTCTTCGCCATCGTCGCCTGCCTCCTGGCGGCCGCGGCGTCCTGGTCGCGGGGCGGCCGCTACGTGCATGGCGAGGCGAGTGAGGCCGCGCCGCCGGGCCTGGCTCGGGGGGAGGCGCCGCCGCCGCGCGAGTGGTCGCCGGAGGAATCAGGGTCCTCGTAGACGGTCCGTGCGGGTGGGCCGCCCCTGGCGTGGGTCACGCCCCCCGACGCGGGGCGATGGGCCTGGACCACGTGGACCGCCACACCCGCACGACCACCGCTTCCGGGAACTCCTGCTCGCCCCCGTGGAGCGCCAAACGCGCACGGGCACCAGCGAGCGGAGCGGGCGGCGCCACGCCCCGCTCCCACACCTTGACACCCGCGCCTCCCTTCGCTAGCCTGACTGCAGCGCGGTTCCCGACGAGCGCAATCGCAGACGAGCGCAATCGCAGACGAGCGCAATGAAGAGGAGAAGTAGGCGGCAGGCGTCCCCACAGCGAACCGGGGGGCGGGTCCGGTCCGGGCGCCGTTGGCGCCCGTCCTCGGCTCCCGCCGCAGTGTGAGCCCGGTGTGACGCGCCGACCGAAATGGCCCTCGAAGCGCCCGGCCCGGAGGAATGGGCCGGCGGCGGCGCCCGCCGATAGCGGGGCGACGGCATCGGTCCTGTGGGGCGCCCGCCCCGCAGAGGGTGCCGGCAGAGTTCGGTTCCCACGCCATGTGGGGGCCGCGGCGAGGGCTGGATCAGCCCGCGCGTCGGCGGCTCGTCCCTGGTACGGGGCCGGATACGGGTGGCACCGCGAGCCTTTCGCCCCGGAGATGGGGGGAAGGGCGTTTTCGTTTAACGGCCCCGCCCCCTCTCCCGGGCGGGGCCCGCGCGGCTCCGGGGGCGCGGCTGGAGAGCAACGCGGCGAGGGGGTGGGTCGGGTGGCGGGGGATGTGCAACCGGATCTCGCGGGGTACCTGGCGCGCGCGCGCAGCGGCAACGTGGTGCCGGTGGTCTGGGAGGCGGTCTCCGACCTGGACACCCCGATCGGCCTCTACGCCAAGCTCCGGCCGCTGGGGGCGGCCTACCTGCTGGAGAGCGCCGAGCAGGGGCGCTTCGGGCGTTACTCCTTCATCGGGGTGCGTCCCTTCGCCACCCTCGAGGCGGATCTGCGCGAGGTGCGGGTCCGCTACGCCGCTGGGGACGCGGCGCAACCCTCCGCGGCGGAGGCCGCTGGGGACGCGGCGCAACCCTCCGCGGCGGAGGTGAAGGCCGCGCGGGGCGCGGCGCAACCCTCCGCGGCGGAGGTGAAGGCCGCGGGGGGCGCGGCGCAACCCTCCGCGGCGGAGGTGAAGGCCGCGCGGGACGCGGCGCAACCCTCCGCCCCTGGCGCCACCCTGGAGGTCTGCGCCGGCAACCCCCTGGAGGTGCTGCGCGAACTGCTGCGCCGCTTCGTGCCGGCCGCCCCGGCGGGGTTGCCGCCGTTTTGGGGTGGGGCCGTCGGCTTCTTCGGCTACGAGCTGATCCACCACCTGGAGGACATCCCCCGCCTGCCCGACGATGGGACGGACTGGCCCGAGGCGGCGTTCCTGCTCACCGAGCAGGTGGTCGTCGTCGACCACCTGCGGCACCGGCTGCTGGTGATCCACGCCGCCCCGCGGCGGGGCGATCCGGCGGCGGCGTACGGCCGCGCCCTGGAGGCGATCGCGCGCACCCGCGCCGCGCTGGAGGGGCCGTTGCCGGCGATGCCGCCCCTGGCCCTGCCCCCGCCCGGGCCCACGACGGGACAGGCCAACATGACGGCCGAGGCGCACGCCGCGATGGTGGCGGCGGCGCGGGGGCACATCCGCGTGGGAGACATCTTCCAGGTGGTGCTCAGCCAGCGCCTGTCTCGTCCCTTCGCCGGGGAGGCGCTGCAGGTCTACCGCGTGTTGCGGGCCGTCAACCCCTCCCCGTACATGTACCTGCTGGACTTCGGCGCCTACCAACTGGTCGGTGCCTCGCCGGAGATGCTGGTGCGCGTCCAGGACGGGGTCGTGGAGACGCGGCCGATCGCCGGCACCCGGCCGCGCGGGGCGAGCCCCGCCGAGGACGCGGCGCTGGAGGCCGAGCTGCGGGCCGACCCCAAGGAGGTGGCCGAGCACGTGATGCTGGTCGACCTCGGCCGCAACGACATCGGTCGCGTCGCGGTCCCCGGGACGGTCCAGGTCCCCGAGCAACTGGTCATCGAGCGCTTCTCGCACGTGATGCACCTGGTCTCCGGCGTGCGCGGCCGCCTGCGGCCCGAACTGGACGCCTTCGCGGCCCTGGCGGCCTGCTTCCCGGCCGGGACCCTCACGGGCGCGCCCAAGGTCCGGGCGATGGAGATCATCGCCGCCCTGGAGCCGCACCGGCGCGGGCCCTACGGCGGCTGCGTGGCCTACTTCTCGTACGACGGCAACGCCGACACGGCGATCTGCATCCGCACGTTGGCCCTGCGGGACGGCGTGGCCTCCGTCCAGGCCGGCGGCGGCATCGTCTACGACTCGCGCCCCGCGGCCGAGTACCAGGAGTCCCTGAACAAGGCCTCTGCCGTGCTGCGTGCCCTGGAGGCCGTCGAGGGCGTCGCCGCCTCCCGACCGCCGGGCTCCGGGGCCGCGACCGGTGCCACCGCCGCAGCGACGGCCGGGGGCACCGCCGCACCCGCGGCCGGGACCACGGGAGGGGGGCCGCGATGAGCGGGGCGGCGCCGACCGTGCTGGTGATCGACAACTACGACTCCTTCACCTACAACTTGGTGCAGTACCTGGCGGAGCTGGGCGCGGCGCCGGTCGTCCACCGCAACGACCGCATCACCGTCGCGGGGGCGGTCGCCCTGCGGCCCGACGCGCTCCTGCTCTCGCCCGGGCCGGGGCGGCCGGAGGCCGCCGGCGTCTGCTGCGAGCTGATCCGGGCCCTGGGTCCGGCCGTGCCGCTGCTGGGCGTCTGCCTGGGGCACCAGGCCATCGGGCTGGTCTACGGCGGCGAGGTGGTCCTGGCGCCGGAGCTGATGCACGGCAAGACCTCCGAGATTCGCCACCGGGGCGGGCCCCTGTACGCCGGGGTACCCAACCCCTTCGTGGCGACCCGCTACCACTCCCTCTGCGTGCGGCCGCAGGGCCTCCCCGCGGAACTGGAGGTCACCGCCACCAGCGACGACGGCGTGATCATGGGCCTGCGCCACCGCCGCCACCCCGTCGAGGGCGTGCAGTTCCATCCCGAGTCCATCCTGACCCCCGACGGGAAGCGCCTCCTCGGCAACTTCCTGGCGGGGGCGCTGGCCTGGGCGGCCCGGGGCGGCGCGCAACGCGGCGGGCCGGGCGCGGCTGGACCGGACGGGCCCGCGGCCGGGTCCCCGACCCAGAGCGGCGGAGAGGGGCGTTGATCCCCATGCAGGCGATCCTCGGCAAACTGGCGGCCCGCGTCGACCTCAGCGCGGCGGAGGCCGAGTCGGCCATGCGGGTCATCATGTCCGGCGAGGCGAGTCCCGCCCTGATCGGCTCCTTCCTCACCGGCCTGCGCTGCAAGGGCGAGACGGTCGAGGAACTGCTGGGCTGCGCGAGCGCCATGCGCGCCTTCGCCCTGCCGGTGCGCAGCCGCCACGCCCTGCTGGTGGACACCTGCGGGACCGGCGGGGACGGGGCCGGGACCTTCAACATCTCCACCACGGCGGCGATCGTCGTGGCAGCGGCGGGGGTGCCCGTGGCCAAGCACGGCAACCGCGCCGCCAGCAGCCGCTGCGGCAGCGCCGACGTGCTGGAGGCCCTCGGGGTGCGGGTGGACCTGACGCCCGCCGAGGTCGGCGCCTGCCTGGACGAGCTGGGCATCGGCTTCCTCTTCGCCCAGACCCACCACCCGGCGATGCGCCACGTCGGCCCGACGCGCCGGGAGCTCGGCTTCCGCACCGTCTTCAACCTCCTGGGCCCCCTGTGCAACCCCGCGGGGGCCCAGGTGCAACTGGTCGGCGTCCCCGAGGAGCGCCTGCTGGCCCCCCTGGCGGAGGTCCTGCTGCGGCTGGGCACGCGCCGGGCGCTGCTGGTGCATGGCGCCGACGGCCTGGATGAGCTGACGCTGGGGGGGGCGACCCGCGTCGTCGACGCGGTCGGGGGCGGGTCGCCGGTCGTCGTGGAGGTCACGCCCGAGTCCGCCGGCCTCCCGGAGGCCCCACTCGGGGCCCTGCGCGGCGGTAGCGCCCAGGAGAACGCGGCGATCACCCTGGCCGTGCTCTCCGGCGAACCGGGGCCGCGCCAGGACGTCGTCTGCCTCAACGCCGGGGCGGCGCTGCTCGCCGCCGGCGCCGCGGCCGACCTCGCCGCCGGGGTGGAGCGGGCCAGGGAGGCGATCCGGGACGGGGCGGCCCGGCGGCTCCTGGAGGCCTGGCGGCGGTACACGGCCGGGTGCCGGGGGGCGAGCGCATGACCCGTGCGGCCGAGCCCTTCCTGCCCCGGATCGTTGCGGCGCGGCGGGCGGCGGTGGCCCGGGCGGCCGCCGCCCGGCCGCTC
>DAHWHV010000290.1 GCA_027335545.1 Clostridia bacterium | reverse complement strand
GGTGGGCCCGGTGGCCCGCCGGCGTCGGCGCCCCGCGCCGGGCCCCAGGCAGGGCGCCGCGCCTCGCGACACCGCGGGCACGGCCTCGGGGATTGTGGAAATCGTGAAGACCACGACGAAGATGGAGGGACGGAACCGTGGGCGGGTGCGAAACGAGTTTCGCACCCGCCGAGTCTGGGACGGCCCCTCAAGCACCCCGGATCGTGGGACATCAGGACCTCGGGCAACCGCATCCGCAAGAGGGTGGCGCAAGAGACGACTTTATGCAGCGACCATCTAATGCAGGGTCGGCAGTTCCACACCACAGGAGGCGCAGAACTTCCAATCCGGCTCCGCCTGCTTGCCGCAGAAGGGGCAGAAGCGGGCCCGCCCGCCAGAGGGGGCGCGCGGGGCAGGGCGGGCGGCGGCCGCCGGAGCCGCGGCGCGACCCCGGCGCCCCGCGACCTTGGGCTCTCCCGAGCCGATGCGCAACTCCATGCCGTTGGGCCCGTGGTTGAGCGAACTGATCAGACCCTTCTGCTCGAAGGAGCGGATCAGGTAGTAGAGTCGCTCCTGCTTGATCTGGAGGTCGTCCGCCAGTGACTTGACCGTCTGCAGGATGTGCCCGCCGTTCCTCTGGATGCGCTGCCGCAACTCCTCCAGAACCTGTTCACGTTCCACGCCGCCAATGGTCCCCTTTCACGGACGCCGCATGGTACAAAGTATAGCGTGGAGCGCACAAGCTATACAAGCGAGGACGGAAAGACTTTGTGCGCGGCGTCCAACCGCAAGGCGGTGCCCGCCACCGCCACCGTTCGGCGTCCCCGGCAGGTGCGGCCAGCGGTGGGAGCAGCGCAGCGCTGCAGGGATTCCGCGCCCGGGATGGCGGTGCACCCTGGAGCCCGTGGGCCGGGCGGCCCGCACGGCCCAGGCCCGCGTCCCGGCCCGGTGGGACACCGATTCCGGAGGGGGCGCGCCGGCCTGGGGCGGGGGCAGGGGGTGCACGACCCCGCACTGGGTGGAGTAACCGTTGAGAGGGGTGATTGAACGCGTCCGCCTGGCCGGGACCAGTGCGCTCGCCAAGCCGGCCGGGGAGGCGGGGACATCCTGCTGCACCTGTCGCACCACTCGGCCGCCTACCGAGGTCAGGTCGTGGCGGTGCTGCGTTCGCTGGGCCGCGAACCCGCCTCTACCGACCTGATTGCTTTCTTGCGCAGCCGGACGTGACACGGCGGCCGCGGACGTCGTCGCGATGCCCCGGCCTGCAGCGATTCCACCTCCGAAGTTACGGAGAACCTGTTCCGCTCGAGGTCTCGTGGAACCAGTCCAGGGGTGCGCCGGTCGGCACGATTTGTCGCCGGGGTCAGGTTGGCGCGGGGAGAAGGGACGGTGGGGGTTGCCCCTGCTGGGAGGCGCGAACGGCGTCGGTGAGGTAGGCGAACAGCGAGCGCCCGTGCTGGCGGCAGGTGGCCGCCACGGTCAGGAGGCGCTCGACGAAGCGCTCACCCCGGCGTCGCTCTGACAGCCGAAGGAGCCCTTGCGCCAGAGTGCGGCGGGCCGGAGAGCGCGCTCCGCGGTGTTGTTGGTCGGCTCGACGCCCGCCACCTCGGCGAAGGTCCACAGCCACGGCCAAAGCTCCAGGATCTTGCGGCAGAAGCCCGGGGGGCACGCATGCCCAGACCATGTGCGGCTCTCGTGTCTGCCGTGCAGGGCAGAAGGCCGTCCCCTGTAGCCTCCCCTCCCGGCCCCCTGGGGCTGCTGCGCGAGGAGAGCGCCTTGGACCGCAACCGCTGGCGGGTGAGCACCCACGCTCCACACCAACTTGAGAGGGGATACCGGAAGTGGGGGCTGCACAAGGGGGCTTCTGCAGACCCCACTTACTCCGAACCCACCCCGGCCTTGAGGTGCAGCAGGGTCGCCTCCGGGCGCGACCCCAGACGCAACGGCAGGAAGGTCGTCCCCAGACCACGGCTGACGTAGATCGCCTGGTCGCCGTGGCGGTACCAGCCGCCGCCGCGGTAGAGGCGGGAGCCGCCGCCGCCGCGGTCGGCGAGGCGTTCCAGACCGCCCAGGCGCACCTGCCCGCCGTGGGTGTGACCGGCCAGGGTCAGGGGAACGCCGACGGCCGCCGCCCGGCGGAAGATGGAGGGGTTGTGCGCCAGCAGGAGGTACGGCTGGCCGGGCGGGATCGGGGCGAGCGCCCGCTCCAGACGGTCCTGGCGAGTGGTGGGATCCCCCACGCCGGCGATCCAGAGTCCGCGGCCGATCTCCGCGGCGGCGTTGTGCAGGACCGTCACCCCTAGGCGCAGCATGACCTCGGCCAGCGCGCCCTGCCCCGCCTTGCGGTCGTGGTTGCCCCAGACGGCGAAGGCCTGGACGGGGCGGCCCTGTTGCAGCGCCATCGCGTGCAGGAAGGGGGCCAGGTAGGCCTCCACCGCCCGCACCTCGCCCGGCCGGTCGCAGAAGTCGCCGGTGAGGCAGAGGACCGGCGCGGCGAGCGCCGCGGGACCCAGGGCGGCGATCAAGCCCCTGGGGGTGAAGGGCATGGAGCGCACGTGCAGGTCGCTGAGGTGGAGGATCGTGGTCTCCGCCTCCGGGGCGAGGCCCTCCAGCGGCACCTCCCAGGCGCTGAGTTCCAGCCGCCGGGGCTCCACGTAGCGGGCCCAGCCCAGCGCCACGGCCGCCGCCCCGAGCGCCGCCGCCGGCAGCCACCACAGACCGGAGCCGCCGGGACGCACCGGCTTGCCGCTCAACGGTGCTCCACCTCCCCCGAGACCAATTCCACCGGATAGCCGCCCTCCAGGAAGCGGAGGGCCGCCTGCAGGACCTGGTCGGCGTGGGTGCCGGAGGTGCTCACCACGGCCACAGCCACCCGTGCGGCGGCGACGTGATCGTGCAGCCCGACCTCCGCCGCCGAAACACGGAAGCGCTGGGCGACGCGCTGCAGCATGGACTGGACCACGGAGCGCTTATCCTTGAGGGTGAAGGCTTCGGGCAGGCGGAACTCCGCGGTCAGCACCGCCACGACCGCCCCAACCGCCCCCCTTCACCCACGCGCCGCAGATTGGGCATGGGCACCAGTATAAGGGAGGGGCCACACCGCGTCGATGCGGGCCCGTCCCCGGCCCCTGCCCCCCGACGGCCCCGGCCCGGGCGCCGCCGCCGCCCCGGCGCCTGGCGTGCCCCGGGGGGCCCCGCCCGGGCGTGTCTCCCTACGCCTCGGCGACCCGCCCCCCCGCGCCCATGGCAGAGAAGACCCGCCGCAGGAAGCCGTCGCACTCGGCGCGGCGCTCCATCATCGGCACGTGTCCGCAGCCCGTCCAGGACTCCATGTGGCCGTCGGGCAGGTGCCCGAGGTAGAAGGCGGCGTCCGAGAACGGGACGACGCGGTCGTGCGTCCCCCAAGCGATCAGCACGGGGCAGCGGATGCGCCCCAGGTGCTCGGCCGCCTCGGGGAAGCGGTAGTAGTCGAGGGCGCGGCGCATCTCGCGGGCGGCGCGGCAGCCCCACTGCAGGTCTCGCACCTCGTCGGGCTCCAGGGACCCGATGTCGTTGGCGATGTGGGCGAAGACACGCCGCCCCACCCGGCGCGTGGAGACCAGCCAGATCACCAGGGGAACCAGGGCGGGCCCGAGCACGGGCCAGCGCAGGAAGTCGTAGCCGGCCGTGTACCAGGGGTGGAAGACCGACGCCGGGGCGATCAGCCCCAGCGAACGGAACCGCTCGGGGTGGCGACCCGCCCACTCCACGAGGACCGCGCCCCCGAAGGAGTGCCCCACGGCGGAGATCGCCGGCCAGCCACGGCGGCGGCACCAGGCCTCGCAGGCGTCGACGAAGTCGGGGCCGGCCAGGGGCCGGCGGGTCGAATCCGAGCCGCCGAAGCCGGGGAAGTCCAGGGCGCAGAGGGGCACCTCGCCCCCCAGCCGCAGCAGCGTGGTCCGCCACTGCCGCCAGGAACTGGCCATGCCGTGCAGCAGCAGCAGCGGCGGCGCCCCGCCCGGCCCCGGGGCCGTGACGTGGTGCAGCGAGACCCGCTCGCCACGCAGTTCGATCGGGGTCCTCTGATCCAGCCAGTCCCGGCCCACCGCGCCGCCGCTGCCCTCGCGCACCGCTCCGCCCCCCCGCAGCCCCGCGGCGTCCCTCGCCCGCACCTCGGGCGCCACCTCCACGGACACCGCCGGCGCCTCGCCGCCCCCGACCAGACTACCACCCATCGCCGCCGTTTCCCCCTTTCCCGCGCGACCCGCTCCGGCACGGGCCCCCACGAGCCGTTGACCTGCCAGACCCACCACCTTAAATTGAGCCTTGCGGGGACGTCCTAACCGTCTGGGGCCAGCGTCTGGGGCCAGCGGCCGGCGGTGCGGACCGGGGCGAGGCG
>DAHWHV010000455.1 GCA_027335545.1 Clostridia bacterium | reverse complement strand
GCTGACTCGGCCTCCCGGGCCAGGTCTCGGGGCACTGCGGCGGCGACCGCCCTGAGCCGATCGGCCGCGGCCAGCGCCCAGAACCACGGGGAAGCCGCTGCGGACGCGGCCGGCGCACCGCCGACCGCCGCGGACATGAGCGCGGGCCGGGCCTGGGCGGGGGCGCCGATCCAGGGCAGCGGGGCCCCCGCGAGGCGGGAGAGGCCCAGCCCGCCCACGACGAGCACCGCGGCGATGCCCACGTCGACCACGGCGCTGCGTAGGCGCCCGGCCCGGCGGAACTCGCGGCCGTAGCGCGAACGCACCGTCCAGTAGAAGGCCCGCACGACCAGCACCCCCCCGGGGGCGGCCCACACCCGCCCGGGCGAGGGTATGCCGACCACGGGCACCCACATGCCCGGGCCAGCGCCGCCAGGGGACCCCAGGGACGGGCTGGCTGCTGCCGCCAAGCGGTCAGGCCCCCACCCCCAGGGTGGGGGCCTGACCGAAGGCCCAGGGCACGGGGCGAAGTGCTCCGGCAAGGCGGGCGGCCCCCCGCCACCGGGGCCCGTGCCATCCCGAAGGCCCGCCAGGGCTGGCGGGGGCTGCCAGGCGGGCGAGGCCCGCGCCACCCAGGAGGGCTCCGAGGGCGGTCCGGGCGCGGACACGTCGCGGCGGCGGACCCCCTCGGCCTCAGGGCCTCCGCGGGGGCGCCTCGACCCCCAACCACGCGGCCAGGCCGGCCAGGACATCCTCGCCGCTCCCCTGGATGACCTCGGGGCCGGGCAGGGAGCGCAGAAAGGCGGAGCCGTACTCGGCCGTGGCGAGGCGCGGATCCAGCACGACCGCCACCCCGCGGTCCGCGGAACTGCGGATCAAGCGCCCGAAGCCCTGCTTGAAGCGCAGCACGGCCGCCGGCAGCTGCAGTTCGCGGAAGGGGTTGCCCCCCCGGGCGGCCACCGCCTCCTGCCGCGCCTGCTGCAGGGGGGCGTCGGGGGGCCAGAAGGGGAGTTGGGTGATCACCAAGCAGCGCAGCGCGTCGCCCTGCACGTCGACGCCCTCCCAGAACGAGGCGGAACCGAGCACGACCGTCTCGTCCCCCCGCCGAAGCGCCGCAGTCAGGGCGGTACGGCTGCCGTCGACCCCCTGGGCCAGGCAGGCGATGCCCTCGGCCTCCAGCGCCGGCTGCAGCAGGGCGCGCAGTTCCCGCAGCAGCCGGTGGGACGTACACAGGACCAGGGCGTGACCGCGGCTGGCCAGCAGCAGCCGCAGCAGCCAGGGGGCCACGGTCGGCGCATAGCGGGCCGCATCGGGCCCGGTCGGGCGGGGGGCGTTCCGCGGCACGCCGATTAGGGCCTGGCGCCGGAAGGCGAACGGGGACTCCACCGAGACCTCGTCGGTGCGCCGTGCCTGCTCGCCCTGGGCCAGCCCCAGACGCCCGCGCAGGTAGTCGAAGCTGCCTCGCACCGTCAGCGTCGCCGAGGCCAGGATGACGGAGCGCTTGCTGCCGAACAGGTCGCGGGCGAGTATCTCCCCCGGGTCGATGGGGCAGGCCCGCAGCACCACCGCCCCCGGGCCGTCCCTGGCCTCGGCCACCTCGCACCAGGTCACCCAACCCTCCGCACCGCGCAGGCAGAGCCGCACGGAGTCGGCCAGGTCCGACGCCTGGGCCGCCAGGCCCTGCAGCTCGGCGACCCGCTCGCCGCCCCCCGCCGCATCATGATCGTCCTCCATGGCGGCCGCCGCCCCGGAAAGGGCCTGGGCGAGGTCGCCCAGCCCCAGGACCCAGCGCTCACCCTCCGCTCCCAGGGCATCCCAGGTGGGGTCCTCCCCCGCCCCCGGCCGCGGCTCGAAGCGCACGGCGGCGCGGGCATAGGCACGCGGCCGCGCCTGCACCCAGGCGCGCAGCCCGTCGAAACACGCGGTGGCCGCGTCGCGGGCCAGGGAGAGCGCCGTCGCCGCCTCCTCCAGCCGGGCCGAGACCTTGGAGGCCCGGTCGGACGGGGCCAGCGGCACCAGCCCCAGGCTCCCCCCGCCCCACTGGGCCCGCAGCAAGGGGAGGAGTCCGCCCGGACGCCCCGCCCCGGCGGTGCGCTCGCCGCCCCGCTCCAGGAGGCGGAAGAACCGCTCGCCGGCCCGCTCGCCGACGACGCGGCCGAGGTGCTGGCTCGCCTCGTCCTCAAGGTGGTGGGCCTCGTCACAGATCAGGTAGTCGTAGTCCGGGAGCACCTCGCTCCGCAGGTTGGCGAAGAGCAGGGCGTGGTTGACGACGACGACGTCGGCCCGCTCAGCCGCCCTCCGGGCCCGGTACAGGAAACACGCCTCGAAGTGGGGGCAGCGCCTCCCGGTGCAGGCGACCGCATCCGCGGACAACGCCGAGAAGCGCTCCTCGTCCTCGCCGTACAGCGCTAGTTCGCCGCGATCCCCGGTCTCGGTCCGGGCGAGCCAGGAGGCCACGCGGGCGAGGAATGGGGCCTCCCCCGGCTCCATCTCCTGTCCCGGCTGGCCGAGTCGCTCCTCCCAGAGCTTGAGGCAGGCGTACTGCGACCGTCCCTTCACCAAGGCGACGGTGCCCGGGAGTGCACCGGATTCCGTGATCAGCGGGAGGTCCTTGCCCACCAGCTGCTCCTGCAGGTTCACCGTGTGGGTCGCCACGACCACGCGCCGCCGCTGCCCGCCGGCCCAGGCCAGGGCGGGGAGGAGGTAGGCGAGGCTCTTGCCCGTGCCGGTTCCCGCCTCGACCAGCAGGTGCCGGTCCGAGGCGAGGGCGTGGGCGACGGCGTGGAGCATCGCGGCCTGCCCGGGCCGGACCTCGAAGGGGCGGAGCCGGCGCGCCAGGGGCGAGTCGGGCTGCAGCAGGGCGGCCAAGTCGCCGGCTGCAGCGGCGGCACCTCCACCCCCGCCACGAGGGTCGGGCGCGGCGGCACCTCCACCTCCGCCACGAGGGTCGGGCGCGGCGGCACCTCCACCCCCGCCACGAGGGTCGGGCGCGGCCGCGCCTCCACCCCGGCGCACCAGGGCCGGGACGCGCCGGTCCCCGGCCGCGCGGCGGACGAGGGCCGCCAGCGGGCCCGGGATCGCGGCGAGGATGTGGGCGAGGGTCCCCAACAACAGCGGATCCAGGGACGCGAGGTCCTGCAGATAGGCGCGGAAGAGGCCGGCGGCGGCGCGGGCGTCGGCCAAGGCGTCGTGGGCGCGGTCCAGCGGGATCCCGCGCCCCTGGGCCAACTCCTCCAGGCGGTGACTGGCCGCCGCGGGCTCCAGGAGGCGGGCCAGCGCCAGGGTATCGTACACCGGGGCCGCTAGGGGGCGCAGGCGTGCCCGCCGCAGGCCCTCGGTCACGAAGCCGAGGTCGAAGTCTGCGTTGTGGGCCACCAGCGGCAGGTCGGCCACGAAGCCGCGGAAGGCGTCCAGGGCCTCGGCGGCCGTCGGCGCCCCGCGCAGGCGCTCCGGGGTGATGCCGGTCAGTCGCACCACCTGCAGCCCGACGGGCCGGCCCGAGTCGATCAGCGTGGACCAGGAGTGCTCCCCCTCCGGGCCGACCCGGACCGCGGCGAGTTGGAGGAGGGCGTCCCGGCGGCAGTCCAGGCCCGTGGTCTCGCAGTCGAAGGCCACGAAGGTCTCCGGCCAGTCGGCGGCGGGCCTGGGCCTGGCCGTCGCAGCGGCGGCGGCGAGGCCCAGGCCCGCCGCTGGGCCGCTGGTCGCGACACCGGCCGACCGGGCGACGGCGCCGCCCGGTGCGTGCCGCTCCTCATCGCTGTCGCGCTCTACCCCGGGGCCCACCACAGACCGTCCCTCCCTCTCCAGGCCCCGCGGCCGCCCGTGGATCGGCGCAACCATTGCCTCCGCCGGTCGCGGCGCGGACGCGCCTCCACCTCCGCGGCTCAGCCCGCGGGGGCGGACCCAGGACCGGGGGGAAGGACCGCGGCGATTTGGCGCAGGGCCTGGCGGTAGCGCTCCGCGGCTGCGGCCACGACCTCGGGCGGCAGGCGCGGGGCGGGGGGCTCCAGGTTCCAGCCGAGCCCCTGGACGTAGTCGCGGATCGGCTGCTTGTCCAGCGAGTCCACCGCCTGTCCCGGGCGGTGGCGCTCGACCGGCCAGAGGCGCGAACTGTCCGGAGTGAACACCTCGTCGATTAGACGAAGTTCGTCCGCGACGAAGCCGAACTCGAACTTGGTGTCGGCCAAGAGCAGGCCCGCCGCGGCGCAGCGCTCCACGCCGAAGGCGTAGAGGCGCAGGCTGGTCTCCCGCAGCCGGCCGGCCAGATCCGCGCCCAGGCGATCCACGACGGTGCTCCAGGGGACGTTCTCGTCGTGGCCGACATCGTTCTTCAGCGCTGGCGTGAAGATGGGCTCCGGCAACCGCTCGTTGAGGCGGAGACCAGCTGGCAGGGGTAGGCCGCAGACAGTGCCGGCGCGCTGATACTCCCGCCAGCCAGACCCGGACAGGTACCCCCGGACCACACACTCCACCTCGATGCGCCGGGCCCGGCGCACGACCATGGACCGCCCCTCCAGCAGGGCACGGACGGAGACGGGCAGGCCCGCATCGGCCAGGTCCGTCGTCAGCAGGTGGTTGGCCACGAGCGATGCCGTGGCCCAAAACCACAACTCGGCCAACCGCGTGAGGACGCGGCCCTTGTCCGGGATGCCCTGGGCGAAGACGACATCGAACGCAGACAGGCGGTCCGTCGCCACCAGCAGCAAGCGCTCGGCGTCGAGCGCGAAGACCTCGCGCACCTTGCCCCGGTGCAGGCGCCGCAAGCCCAGCTCAGGGCATGCCAACAACGGCTCGGCCTCCACGGGCCCCCGCCTCCATCCCCCGCCCGGCGCGGCGCAGCCAAGCGCCGCCGCGAACCCGGCCTGCCCGTCCAGTGCTCCCCCGGCCATACGGCGCCGGGGGGGCGCGGTGCGCGTTTGGCCCACCGGCGCCGTTCGACGGCCGGGCGCCTCCGGCTGTGTCGGACCGGGGCTGCCGCGCGGCTGCGCCAGGGATTCTGGCCATGCATCGGCATCCCTCCGTGTGGTCATGCTGGGCCTACCGATGTTGGCAGAGCCGTCCCGCCAGGTGTCCCAGGTGGTGGACCCCGACGGGACGGACCGCGCCCGACGAGTAGCGCCAGCGCTCGGGCTGGAGCGATCAGAACCGGAACGAGAAGGCCGGGGCCACGGGCGGAGCACCTCCGAGACGCCAGGGCCACCGGCCCTGGCGAGGAGCGGCGGTGGCGGGCCCCGGCGGCCCCCCCGTCCGGACGGCTCGGCGCAAGCGCGCGGGGACCAGAGCGGACGAGTGGGTCGTGGAGCGCAGGGGACCCACGGGTGGTGGCCCGCCGCGAAAAGCACTTCGGCAGAGGACTTCGGCAGAGGACTTCGGCGGCCACAGGGGAGGCGGCGAAATGGAGCACAGCCGAAGGCGATGGGGCGTCGATGATACCGGGCAGTTCCTGTCCCGCGCCATCGCCAGCGGCATCCCCGCGGGGCTGGTCGCCGGGGTGTGGGGCGCGCTGTTCTCTGGCCTGCGCGGCCTGCCCTGGTGGTCCGCGCTGGCCATGTACACCTCGCACCTGGGCGGCGTCAGCCCCAAGCCCGTCGTGGCACACGGGCTGGTCGGCGCCGTTACCTCGGGCCTGGTCTGGCTGGTGCTGCTTGGGATGGCGCTCGGCGCGGTGTACGGGCTGCTGGCCGGAGTGGCGGCCCCATGGCCCTTCGACCGGCGGCGCATGGCGGCGATGGGCCTGCTCCTCGGCGTCGTTGTCTACGGGCTGGCCTCGAGTTGGCGGGTGTCCCTGCTCCCCGGCCCCTTCGATCTGCGTCTCCCCGGTTTCGCCGACGCGCTGGCCATGGGGCTGATGGGTGCGGTCATCGGCGCCTGCGCCGCCGTCCCGGAGCCCCGCTGACCGCGGCCGGGTGCCGGGGAGAAGCCACCCTCGGCTAGGCCCGGGGAGGCCCCCCGTGGGGGTCGCCGTCCTCCAACGCGTCGCGCCACGCCCCAGGGTCTCCCCGCGCGCGACGCGCATGGCGCGTGCTCCCGCTCCCCGTCCAGGGGTCATCCCCGGCTCTCCTGACCTATGCCTGCAGACGAGAACGGCGCCGGCGGCCGTGTGCGGACGCGCGAGGCGGGCATGGCGCCGCCCGCGGCAGGCCCTGCGCGCGCCGGGCCGAATGCCTCGGCAGCGCAGTGTCTCCCGGGTGGCCCGGGACCTCCCCGCCGCCCCGACGGGCCTGGCGGGGCCGGGAGGCTTGGCACCTCGGCGGTGCGGGTGCGGTCCCGCCCGGTGTGGCTGCGCTGGTCCGCAGCCGGTCGGGTTGCGGGGAGAGGGGTTGGAGAGGGTGGCTCAGGGCCGCGTCGCGTTGCAGATGTACACCGTCCGACAGGATCAGGCCAAGGACTTTCGCGGCACGCTACGCAAGGTGGCGGAAATGGGGTACCCGGCCGTCGAGTTCGCGGGGTACGGCGGGTTGGGGGCCGAGGAACTGCGGGGACTGCTGGGGGAACTGAACCTGACCGCGGCAGGCACGCACACCGGCCTGGACGCACTGGAGAAGGACTTCGCCGGGGTCGTGGCCTTTCACCACACCCTGGGGGCCCGCTTCGTCACGGTCCCCTCCCTCCCGGGGAACCGCTACACCCGGGATGAGGCCGGGTTCCGCCAGGCGGCCAAGGACCTCGGGGCGATGGGGGCCCGCCTCGCCGCCGAAGGGCTGGCCCTCGGCTACCACAACCACGACTTCGAGTTCTTCCAGGTGGACGGGCGCCACGGGCTCGACCTGCTGTACGAGGCGACGGACCCCGCTCACCTGCGGGCGGAGTTGGACGTGTTCTGGGCCAAGAAGGGCGGCGTCGATCCGGCCGCGTACATGCGCAAGTTGGGCGCACGCTGCAGCCTGGTGCACATCAAGGACATGGGCCCGGACGGCTCCTTCGCCGAGGTCGGCACCGGATCGATCGACTTCCCCTCGATCTTCGCCGCCGGCGAGGCCG
>DAHWHV010000454.1 GCA_027335545.1 Clostridia bacterium | reverse complement strand
GCCCCCAGGACCAGGGCCGCGGCCTCCCGGCGCCGCAACGCCGTGTCCGGGGCGATTCCGGCCGGCAGCAACCCGTGGGCGGCGGCGTGGCCCATGGCCCCGGCGGCCCAGGCCACCGTCCCGGGCGGGGCAGCGGCCGGGTCGGCGGGCCAGGCCAGCAGCCGCCCCAGGAACGTGGCCAGGGCCTGCAGGGTCACCGGGCGCTGCGGGCTGAAGGTGCCGGGGCCCGTCCCCCGGGCGGCGCCGATCCGGGTCAGGAAGGCGACCGCCCCGGCCGCCCAGGGCGTCTGGGCGAGGTCGGCGAAGGGCCAGAGCGCGTTGGCCACCGGGGCGCCGCCCCCGGGCCAGACGTAGCGCACCGGCACCGGGGCTCCGTCATAGGCCACAAAGATCTGCGCCGACGAACCCAGCCCCCCCCGGCTGGCCCGGACCGTGGCTGCCCCCATCAGGCCGGTGCGGCCGTAGGCGCCCAGCACATTGCGGCGGTGCCCCCAGCACCCGGGGGCGCCTGGGCGCGGGCAGCCGAGGTTGGAAGTGCCCGCACCGGCCCAGCCGTCCTGGTAGAGGTAGCCGAAGAGCGCAGCGGCGGGCTGGGCGTCCCCGGCCCAGTTGGAGGCGCTGCGGTATCGGCGCCAGGCCCCCGTGGGCACCGGATCCCGGTGGCCCAGTGCCCCTGCGGCCGCGATCCGGTCGAGACCGGGGACCAGGGCGACCAGGGGCGGCAGGCCGTGGGCGACCCGCGTGAGATCGACCAGGACGAACTGCTGCTCGTCCGGCCCCAGGGCAGCCCAGCCCGCCGGCAAGGGCAGCTGGCCGCGCCCATGCGCCTGCGCCACGACGTCCAGGGCTTGCAGCGCGGCGGCCTCGCGACCGGGGGTCGCCAGGGTCCAGGTGCCGCTGGCGGCGTGGTAGGCGCAGAGGCCGGACACCACCTGACCGGCGAGTTCGGCACACCCACCGTTGAAGGCGGGCACGACGGGGGCGGCCGCAGCCACCGCGGCGCGCGCGCCCAGGCCCAGAGCCAACAGGAGCGGCAGAAGCACCGCCAGCGGCGCACGCAGTCACGCCACCCCCTCGTGCGCATTCGCGCGCTGCGACACCTTTCCGCGGGCCATTCTGGGGGACTTGGCCATTTAGCGACAAGTTCCCCCTGCGTCCAGCGAATGGCGGGGCGCCCGTGGGGAACCAGGGAAGAAGGAGGGAAGAAGGAGGGAAGAAAGGGTGGCGAGGGGGACGGGCTGGCCCCCCGCGCCGCGCCGGTGGGCCGTCGCGCCCGCGGCCTGGGAGGCTGCTGCGAAAGACCGCGGGCAGCCCCGCGACCACCAGGGGGAGTGGGACGCCATGCGCGGGCCACGGCATCCGGAAGTCGTGCGGCCACCCCTGCGGCACCCACCTGGCGGGTGGCGGGACATCCGCGGGGGCGCGACGGGCCGGCCGACTCCGCTCCGCGGCCCCACCCAGGGAGCGGGGGCGCGGCGGCGGCCGGGGCCGTGGGGGCCGGCCGCCCCTCAACGGGGGAGGGCCGCCGCCCGATACAGTTCTCGGTGGGGTGAGGGGATGACGGCCACACGGATGGGGCCGGGGGTGGCGGGCACGCGCGCCGCAGCGGCCCAGCCGGAGGGATGCGCGGAGGGCGGCTCGGTCGCCGCGGGGGGCCTGGTCGACACGGATGGACCCGATGCGGCGCCTGCCCCGGGATCGGCTCCGTCCCCGGCAGGGGTGGTGCGCGGCATGGCCACGGTCCTGGGCTGCTGGGGGGTGGTGCTGATCGGGGGGCACTTCCTCTGGGGCTGGCCCCAGGCCCTCACCGCGGTCGGCCTGGCCTTCTGGGCGCTGGCGCTGGGCTGTGGCCGGGTCCGCCCCCGTGCCGCCTGAACCCGAGGTGCGCCTGCAGGCCCACGACGGCCCCCGGACGCCTCGTGGCCGCCGCCCCGCCGGCGGGCGACCCCGGTGCCCGGCCGGGCGAGTCCCCACGCGGATGTAACCGCGGCCCGCGTGAGGGCTGCAACCGTTCCCGCGGCACGGCCTACGCGCGCCAGCCGGTCCAAGCCAGATGGCGCGCGCCTCCGCCAGCCCCGCGCGCGCGGGGTCCCCTACCCTGGCCCGTCCGGCCGCCGGGAGGGGGGCGCCGACGCCCCCCTCCCGGCGGCCTCAGCGCCCGGGCAGCGCTTCCAGGGGCTGCTTGTTCCCGAAGCTGTTCACCGGACCGGCCACCGGCGCGGCCCAGCGGACCGCGTTGGCGATGACGCGCTGCACGTTGGCGTCGTGGTAGGTCGGGAACGTCTCGTGCCCGGGGCGGAAGTAGAACACCCGCCCCCGCCCCCGCTGGTAGCAGCATCCACTGCGGAAGACCTCCCCGCCCTGGAACCAGGAGCAGAGCACCAACGCGTCGGGGGCCGGGATGTCGAAGCGCTCGCCGTACATCTCCTCGTGCTCGAGTTCGAAGTGCTCGGGCAGGCCCTCCGCGATCGGATGGCCGGGCTCGACCACCCAGAGCCGCTCCTTCTCGTTCGCCTCGCGCCACTTCAGGTTGCAGCTCGTCCCCATCAGCGCCTTGAAGATCTTGGAGAAGTGGCCGCTGTGCAGGACGATCAGCCCCATGCCGCCGTCGACCACGCGCCGCTGCACGCGCGCCACGATCTCATCCCGGACCTCGCCGTGGGCCATGTGCCCCCACCAGGTCAGCACATCCGTGCGCGCCAGGACGCCCTCGGTCAGGCCGTGCTCCGGCTCGTCCAACGTCGCGGTGGCCACCTCGTGGCCTTCCCGCCGCAACGCCGCGGCGATGGCCCCGTGGATGCCCTCCCGGTAGATCTCCGCGACGCGCGGGTTCCGCTTCTCGTGCCGGTACTCGCTCCAAACTGTGACCCGCACGGCCATGGGCGGTGAACAACTCCTCCGAGCGGCCAGGTGGAAAACAGGGGCGCCGATACCCTGTCCTCTTCGGCCTCCGGGGAGCCACGTCCTCCCGCCGCCGACGCGAGGACGCGCCGGCCTGGACGAGGCCCGGCCAGCCGAGCCCTGGTGGGTGCCGCCCGGGCGCGACGCGGCGGGGGGGGCCCCCCGCCGCTGG
>DAHWHV010000285.1 GCA_027335545.1 Clostridia bacterium | reverse complement strand
AGAAAGCCGCCGGGGATGGATTCCGCGTGGACGTAAACGGTGTGGCCAGCGAAGCGCGCCAGCGCCGCCTCCGCGGCGACGCCGTCTGCGATGGGCTCCACGGGCGTGGCCCCCTTTCGGTGTGCGCGGGGCGGAGGGCGGGTGAAGCGGCTGGGCGCAACGGGGAGGCCGGGCGACCGCCCCCGTGCCCGGCCAGCCTCGTTTACGGGACGCCGAGGGCGGATCCGGCCCACCCCTGGGCGGCGGGCCGCCGTGGCATCTCACGCGCCGGTGGCGCCGCGCCGGCCGCCCCCGATCCCTGGGGGGCGAGGACGAGGGGGGATTCGCCCGCCGGGCCGCGACCGGAAGCGGCGTGACCCGGCGGGCGGGGTCACTGCGTACTAAGGCGCTCCGGTCCCGGCGTCCGCCTCGCCGCCGGGATGGCGCAGCCGGGGAGCGTCGCGGGGCTTCCACCCCCCGGGAGAGCAGGCAGCGTGACCACCGCCGCCGCCCGCCCTGCGGGTCCATCCGCCGCCCCCATCGTCCCGACCGCTCGGCAAAGCGCCCTTGTGAGGTGCACGGGGGCGAGCGGGACCACCCTGTCGCGCTGCACGAGCCCCGAAACCGGCCCCGCCCCGCGGTGGGCCGGGGCACGCGACGGCCCGCTACGACCCGGCTGCCTCCCCCGAGCCACCCGCCAAGGCTTCCGGCAGGACCACCGCGCGCACCCGCGCCATGCCGGGGACCGTGCGCAGTCGCTCCAGGGCCCCGGGGGAGATCGGGTCGTCCACGGCGAGTACCATCACGGCATCGCCCCGCACGGAGCGGCGGCCCACCAGCATCGCGGCGATGTTCACCCCGGACTCGCCAAGCAACGTACCCACCGCGCCGATGAGACCGGGTCGGTCCTGGTGCCGGGTCACGAGCATGTAGCGCATGGGCGCCATCTCAATGGGCATGCCATCGAGGTTGGTGACCCGCAGGGAGCCGTCGGGGAGGGCGTGGCCCGCGACCACGCGCGGCCCGGCGCCCGCGCGCACGCGCAGGGTGAGGGAGCGCTCGGGCACCTCGCTGCTCTGACTGAACATGACCCTGACCCCGTGCTCCACCGCCAGCCGTTGCGCGTTGACGAGGTTGACCACGTCGTCCACCGCGTCGGCGAGGCAGCCCTTGAGCACCGCCGCGGTCACCCACTCGCCCCCGCGCCCGGGCAGCGGCGCGGAGAGGATGTCCACCTGCCCGAGTTGCCCGCCCAGGCCCTGCATGTACAGGCGCCCGAGCAATTCGCCCAAGGGCACCAGGTGGCGGACCACGTCCCAGTCCCGCGGCGAGAGGCCCGGCAGGTTGACCGCCGTGGCCACGGGCTCACCGGCTAGCACGGAGCGCACGTAGCGGGCCACGAGTTCGGCGGAGGTGGACTGGGCCTCGCGCGTACTGGCGCCGAGGTGCGGCGTGGCCACCACGTTGGGCAGGTGGACCAGGGGGTTGTCCACGGCTGGCTCCTGCGCGAAGACGTCGATGCCGGCGCCAGCGATGCGCCCCGCGGCCAACGCCTCGCGCAACGCGCGCTCGTCGATGATACCGCCGCGCGCGCAGTTGAGCACCAGGGCCTCTGGCTTCATCAGCGCGAACTCGGCCGCGCCGATCAGCCCGCGGGTCGACTCCGTAAGCGGCGTGTGCACGGTGAGGACGTCCGCGGTGCGTAACACCTCCCGCAGCGGGAGGAAGTGGATGCCCATCTCCTCGGCGCGCTCGGGGCTGAGCAGGGGGTCGTAGCCGCATACGCCCATGCCGAAGGCGTGGGCGCGGCGCGCCACCTCCTGGCCGATGCGGCCCAGGCCCACGATGCCGATGGTCTTGCCGCGCAGTTCGGTGCCTACGAAGGCCTCGCGCTCCCAGTGACCCGCGCGCAGCGAGGCCACGGCATCGGGGATGCGGCGTGCGAGCGCCAGCAGCAGCGCGAAGGTCTGCTCGGTGGCGGCCATGGTATTGCCGTCTGGCACGTTCACCACGACGATGCCGCGCTCCGTGGCCGTTTCGACGTCGATGTTGTTGACGCCGACGCCCGCACGGCCCACGACCTGCAGGCGGCGGCCGGCGCGCAGCACGTCGGCCGTCACCTGGGTCGCGCTGCGCACGATGAGCGCCTCGAACCCAGGGATCAGCTCCAGGAGTTCCGCCGGCGAGCATCCGGGGCGGCGCACGACCTCGTGCTCCCCCGCGAGCACCGCGAGGCCCGACTCGTCAACCGGTTCGGTGACCAGCACCCTGGCCAAGAGGCAATCCTCCCGACGGGGACGTCAACCGCGGGCCCGGCCCCGCGCGCCGTTGGGGAACAGGGCCGGGGGCCACCCGCCACCGGGCTGGCGAGGACCCGCTGCCCGGGGCGCGGGCCCCCCAACGGGTCGCGGCACCCGGACTGGCCGCCGCCAGCAGGCGAGGCCCCGCTGCCCGGGGCGCGGGGACCGGTGCGGAGCGGCCTGCCCCAGGGAGCGTGACCCCCAGGGAGCGTGACCGGGCCGCGGCGGGACCACCCCCGGGGAACTCCCGCTGCGGCCCGGCAGGCGCTGATCTGTCCTCCACGCCTCGGGCCGTGCGGAACGCCCCAGGGCCCCGGCACCCGGCCTCGGCGACCCTGCCAACAACCCGTCTTGGCGTGTTCCCATCCGACCGGCGGTGGCGGCACGATCAATCGTCGCCGCCACCGCGCCGGCTGTTCACAACGCCGGGCTTGTCGGCCCCGGCCGCGCCAAGCACCTCCCGGCGCCGCGTCAGGCGGGGCCCCCACCTCCCCAAGGGCCCTGGCGCGAGGGGACGGGGGAGCCCGTGCCAGACCACTCGTCCAGTAGCGCGGGTGGCCCACGCCATCCCCTCGCCCCGCCGCCGCGGCACGGACCTGCCCACGCGCCCGCCCCTTAAACCGCGTCCACGGCCGCGGCCTCGGACCGGGCCGCGGGCAACGCGGCGCCCGCCCCACGCCACGCGAGATCGCCTAGCGCCGCATCGAAGACCTCAAAGAAGCGCAGCAACTGGTCGGCGCGGAGCCCGCCCATGTGCCCGATGCGCAGCATCCGGCCCCGCAAGGGGCCCATCCCCCCCCCGACGGTGGCGCCGCGGCGCTCCAATGCCGCCGCCAGGGCATGGAAGTCCATGCCCTCGGGCAGGAGGGCGGCTGTGACGGTGGGCGAGGCGTGCCTCTCTGCCGCCAGCAGGGGGAAGCCCGCCGCCGGGAAGGCGGCCCGCGCCACGGCGCGCAAGGCCAGGTGCCGCGCGAAGCAGGCGGGCAAACCCTCCGCGAGGATGCGCCGGAGCGAGGCGTCCAGCTCATAGAGCAACGAGACCGCGGGCGTGTACGGGGGGTCCAGGGGCTTCTGCTTGTACGGGCGCCAGTCCCAGTACGAGCGGGGTAGCCGGGCCCGCTGGCAGGCATCCCAGGCCCGCGGGCCAAACGCCACGGCCGCTAGGCCCGGCGGCGTCATCAGCGCCTTCTGCGAACCGGTGGCGACGATGTCGCAGCCCCAGGCGTCCATGCGCAACTCCGCGCCGCCCAGGCCGCTCACCGCGTCCACCAGGCAGAGCGCACCGTGCTCGCGCACCGCCGCCGCGATGGCCGGTGCATCGACGATCACGCCGGTGGACGTCTCATTGAACGTGAGCAGCACGCCCGCGAAGTGGGGACCGGGGCCGGCCCGGTCGGCGCGCAGGCGCTGGCGCACGGCCTCAGGGTCCGGCGCCTCGCCGTACGGCACGGCCAGGCGCTCCACCCGCAAGCCGAAGGCCTCGGCGATCTCCGCCCAGCGCTCGCCGAAGGCGCCCATCGGTAGCGCGAGCACGCGGTCCCCGGGTGAGAAGCAGTTGACGATGGTGTTCTCCAGGGCGCCCGTACCGGACCCGGGCCAGACGAACACGTCGTGCTCGGTCTGAAAGACCTGGCGCAGCGCCGCGTGGACCCGGGCCCAGAGATCGGTGAAGGCGGGGCTGCGGTGGTTGATCAGGGGGGCCGCGCCGTACCGGCGCACGGCCCCCGGGACGGGGGTCGGTCCGGGTACCATCAGCAACTGCTCGGGGATGTCGGGGTCGCTCACTCCCTGGGCGTGGGCGGGGACGGGGCGCGGCGCGGCAACCGGCGCGGCCGCGGCTGTAACCGGCGGCGTGTCCGCCAAGTGATCCACCTCCTGGCGCGGGCCGGGCCCGCGGCTGCGTGTCGTGGCTCTCGCGTGGCCCGGGACCGGACCGTGCCAGCGGCACCGCCAACGGGGACCAACGCGCCCAACTCTCCCATTGTGCCGCTCGGATCGGCCGCGCGAACCGTGCTGCGGCGCGGAAGCGAGCGACCAGGGAACGCCCACCCACCAAGCTGCCCGAGTCCAATACCAGTAGGTGCGCCCGGCTGATGCCGTCCCGCTCCGAATTGTCAAGCCGTAGCGGAAGTCTATCCTGACCCGCTGGGCGCGACAAGGGCCGCCCTTGGCGGCACCGGCCCGCCATCCCTCGCGCGTCAGTCAGCCCCCCCGGCCCGCAGCCGTTCACGTTGCGGGTCCGCCGACCGCTTGCGCCCGTGCCGCGTGTCCACCAGCCATGCCGGCATGGCGGCGTCCGGCGGGTGGGGTCGGTAGAACAGGGCGGTGACGGCGAAGATGCAGCCGATGAGGAGGATCACTCCCGAGCCGTTGAGCATCAAGGGCAGGGACAGGCCGCCCAAGGCCAGGGCGTTGAGGATCAGTAGCGGGCGGCGCAGCGGGCCGCCGCCCATGTTGATCAGCAGGAGCACGCCGAGGAGGACGAGGCCCAGCGGGAGCCACGACCAGCGCCCCACTAGGACGCCCAGGAAGAGGCCCGACAGGACGCCCATGCCTCCGGCCACGCCACTGCAGCCCGCCCGTGGGTCGCGCGCGACGGCCACCCCCCGGTCGAAACCTGCGGACGCCCGTCCGCGCCGTTCCCGGGTCCTGTGGACCACACCCCCACGGCGCCGAAGCCAGGGGATTCCCCGAACGGGGTGGCGGCGCTGCTGCCTCGGGACGCTTACGCGTCATCCCTCCACGGGCGGCTGCATCGCCTGCCCGCGGCGGACTGCGCTCAGTATAGCACGCGCGTTCGGATCGGCAAGGGACGCCTGCGCCGTTTGCTCCCTGCGGTGGAAGCCGGGGCTGGCGCGCCGGTCGTGGGTAGCGCTCGCGTCCGGGCAAGCTGCCATGGCGGTGCCTGCGTACCGAACGGGCTGGCCAGGCAAGCCCCACAGGCGGGAGGGCGGTGAAGCCAGCAACAGCCACCCGGGGGCACGCGATGCAGGCGCTGCCCCTGTCCGCCGACGGGGGGGAGGGTCGGGGCGGGTCCCCCCCAAGCCGTGGGGGGCGGCGCCTGCCGGGCCCGCGTCACCGTGGCCGTCCGCGTGGCCGGCAGCGTGCGCGTGGTCGCCGCTGCCAGCGTGCGGGTGGCGTTGGGGTTGGGCGGGACCGGGATCCTGGTCACGGGCACAGGCAGCCTGAGGGGAGGGCCGGCGCCCGCCGGCCCTTCGGCCGCAAGCCGTTGGAGGCGGCGCGTGGCGGTCCCGGGCGGTGCCGGAGGCTACCGGCGTCGGCGGTTGCCGGGCGCGGGCCCGGTTCGCCGTCGGCACGGGTCGGGCGGGCCGGGGCGCGGCCCCGGCCCGG
>DAHWHV010000450.1 GCA_027335545.1 Clostridia bacterium | reverse complement strand
TTGCGCCTCCACCAGGGCCAGGCCCGCCGCGGCCGCCCCCAACCGCCCCGTGACCACCAGCCGGTCCCCCGGGCGCGCCCCCTCGCGGAGGAAGGGGCTGCGCGCATGGCCGATGAGGGTGACGTCTACGACCAGCCGCTCCGGCACCCGCGCCAAGTTGCCGCCGACGACGGCGACCCCGTGGGCCGCAGCCAGCTCCCGCATGCCGCCGTAAAGGCCCTCGACCGCGGCGGCTCCGACGTGCGGCGGCAGCCCGAGCGAGCAGAGCGCCCAGAGCGGCCGGGCGCCCATGGCCGCCACGTCGCTGAGGTTCACGGCCAGGGCGCGCCAGCCCACGTCCCGCGGCGCGCTGGGGCGCGGGCCGTCCAGGCGGAAGTGTTGGCCCTCGACCACCATATCCACCGTGGCCACCAGCCGCCCGCCCGGCGGGGGCACCAGCACGGCGGCGTCATCGCCGATCCCCCGTTCCACGCCCTCGCCGGAGGCGGCCCCCCCCAGGGTACGGCGGATGGCCGCGATCAGCGCGGCTTCGCCCGCCGGCGCGACCCCACCGCCAGGCGCGACCCCACCCGCCCTCACCGCCGGACCCTCCCCCTGGCGGCCAGAGCCGTGCCCACCGCGGCCGCCAGGGCGGCCGCCGCCCCCGCGACATCGTCGGCCGCCACGACGGCGGAGACCACCGCCACGCCGGCGGCCCCGGCGGCGATCGCCGCGGCTGCGTTGGCAGGCGTCACCCCACCGATGGCCACGGCCGGGAGATCGGAGGCCCGCGCCACGCGTGCCAAGCCGACCAGGCCGATGGGCGTACCCGCGTCGGCCTTGGTGGCCGTAGCAAACACGCTCCCCACGCCCAGGTAGTCCGCGCCGTCCGCCCCCGCGGCGACGGCCTCCTGCCCAGTGGCCGCGGAGACGCCGACGACCAAGCCGGGCCCCAGGCGGCGCGCGGCGGCGGCGGGCAGGTCGTCCTGACCCAGGTGCACCCCGTGCGCCCCCGCGGCCAGGGCCACGTCCACCCGGTCGTTGACCAGGCAGAGCGCGCCGCGCCGGGCGCAGACCGCCGTGAGCCGCACCGCCAGTTCATAAAGCGCGCGGCCGGGCAGGCCCTTGCCCCGCAACTGCACCGCGGTGGCCCCCCCGGCCAGCGCGGCCTCGACGACCTCGACCTCGCCGCGGCCGCGCTGCAGCCGCCGGTCGGTGAGGACGTACACGGCCAGCGCGCGCCGCAGGGCAGCCTGACGCGCCGGTCCCGCGAGCGGCAGGTGCGGCACCCCGCCGTCTACCCCCGGCTGCTCCCTCACGAGCCCGCCTCCCCCGCATCCCTGGCGCCGCCCCCCGGGCGACCACCCGGCCCCCAGGGGACGGCGGGTGGTGCGGGCTCGGCCCCCGCGCGCATCCGCTCCCACTCCGGGTCCGGCAGCAGGTGCTGCAGGGGCCCCTGCCCGTGGCCCAGACCGGGCGCGTGCGCTAGGGCCCAACCCACGAAGGCCTTGGCCGCCGCCAGCGCGGCCGCCGGGTCCCAGCCGCGGGCCAGGCCCGCCGCCAGCGCGGCGGAGAAGGTGCAGCCCGTCCCGTGGGTGTGCCGGGTGGCAATCCGCGGCCCGGTCAACTCGCCGAAGGCTCCGGCACACCACCACACGTCCACGGCGGCGTCCGTGGCGCCCGGCACGACCTCGAGCAGGTGGCCGCCCTTGATGACCGCGCAGCGCGGCCCCAACGCGGTCAGGGCGCGGGCCGCGTCGCGGCGGGCCATTGGCGCATCCAAGGCGCGCACATCGCAGCCCAGCAGCGCGGCCGTCTCCGGCAGGTTCGGCGTCACGACGTCCACCAACGGCAGCAGGTCGGCACGCAGGACGGCCAGGGCGCCGGGTTCCAGCAGGGTGCCTCCCCGGCTGGCGCGCAGCACGGGGTCCAGCACCACGGGCCCGAGGCCGCCGGCACGCACCGCCGCGGCCACGGCGCGCACGACGCCAGCGCTCCCGAGCATCCCGATCTTGGCCGCGTCCACGCCGATGTCGTCACGCACCGCGGCGATCTGCGCCGCTACGAGATCCGGCGGCAGGGCCACCAGCGCGCGGACGCTCAGGGTGTCCTGCGCGGTGACCGCCGTAAGGGCCGAGGCGCCGTAGACGCGGAACGCCGCAAAGGTCTTCAGATCCGCTTGCGCGCCAGCGCCGCCGCCGCTGTCCGAGCCGGCGATCGTCAGCGCGCGCGCGACCCGCCCCGACTCGGCCCGCTCGCCACCCACCACCCGCCACCGCCCGTCACTCGCCATTCTACACGCCCCCCCGCCCGCACCGCCCGTGCGGCGCCACGCGGAAGCGGCCGCCCCGGTTCGCCCGCCGGCCTGGGTCCTCCCCGTTGTGCGCGAGGGCCGGCTCACTATACTGGGAGGCGGCGGCGGGTCCCTCGCCCGCCACAGCGCGACAGGGATCGGGCTGTGGCGACCGGGTCCGCCGCAGAAACCGGGCCTTGCCCCCGGGTGCGCGCCCGCCGCCGCGACGACCGTCTGCGGTCCGCCCGGGGTGGGGGCGCCCGGGGGAAGGCATCCCGTCCGGGCCAAGGAGGAGAACGTCGCGACCGAGGCAGCGGGGCCCGAGGCGCCGGCCGGCCCCTCTTGGCCGGTGCGGATCTGGCTGGGCCTCTTGGGAGGACCGGGCTACCGGGTCCTTGCGCAGCAACGGCGTGGGGCCTACGCCGCCTTCCTGGTGGTGGCGGTCTGCGCCGCCCTGGCCCTGGCGGCGATCTCGGGGGCGGCGGTGTCGCGCACCCTCCAGACCCTGCTGGCGGCATGGTCCCGCCTACCCGCCTTCACCTTGACCGACCACGTGCTGGCCCTGCCTCCTGGGATGCGCGCGCCCGTGCGCGCCTCGTCCGGCGACGCGACCGTCATCCTGGCACCCGCGGCGCCCAGTGGTTTCAACCCCCTGGGCCTGGCGCGGGTCGGCATGGTCGTCAGCCCGCAGGAGTTGATCCTGCGCCCCTCCCCGGGGAATGACGTCACGCTCCCGCTCCAGGCGCTGGGCACCCTGCCGCTGACCAAAGCCGCCCTGGCGGCGCGCCTGGCGCAACTCGCCGGGCCCGGGCTCTGGGTCATCGGCGTGATGAGCGTATTCATCCAGATCGGGCGCGACTTCGTCCGCGCCGCCATCGTCGCGTGGGTCGCCCTGACGCTGGCGCGGCTGGGCGGGCGCTCTCCCTCCTGGCCCGAGGCCTGGCGTATCGGGCTCGCCGCGTGGACGCTGCCGCTCCTGGCGGAGGTCGCGCGATTGTGGGTCCCGTATCCCGCCTTCTGGCTCTGGCTCATGGCCATCGT
>DAHWHV010000238.1 GCA_027335545.1 Clostridia bacterium | reverse complement strand
CGCCCGTGAGCGCGAACGGGGAGGCTGCCTGGGTCCGGGCGCTGCGCGTCGGGTTCGGGGACGCCGTCGCCGGGCCCGGCGTCCGGGTGGGGATCGGGGACGACGCGGCGGTGCTGGAGTTGCCCGCGGGGCAGCGCCTGGTCGCCACCGTGGACATGGTGGTCGAGGGGCAGCACTTCCAGCTTGCCGGCCCCGGCGCGTCGACGCCTGAGGAAGTCGGCTGGCACGCGCTGGCCGTCAACCTCAGCGACCTTGCCGCGATGGGAGCCCGGCCCCTCTGGGCGCTGTGCTCCCTTGGTCTGCCGCCCGGCGTCCCGTCGGAGTTCGGCACGCGGCTGGCCGCCGGGATGGCTGAATTGGCCGGCCCCTTCGGGGTGCGCATCGTCGGGGGCAACCTGGCGCGCGTGCCCGACCGGCTGGTGGTGGATGTCACGGCGCTGGGCGCGGTGAGCGACCCACTGCTGCGGACCGGGGCGCGACCAGGGGACCTGGTCTGCGTCACGGGGAGCCTGGGCCGGGCGGGCGCGGGTCTGGCCCTGGTCCGGGCGGGGGCTGCTGGCGCGCCCCAGGCCAGGCCCCTGCTGAGGGCCCTCCTGCGGCCCGAGCCGCGGGTGGACGCGGGGATGGCGCTGGGCGCCCTGGGGGATCGGGTACATGCCTGCTGCGACATCTCCGATGGTTTGGCCCCCGACCTGGGACGGATGTGCGCGGCGTCCGGGGTGGGCGCGGAGATCTGGGCCGAACGTCTGCCCCTGGCCGAGGCCACGCGCTGGGCCGGAGTCGCGCTGGATCGCGACCCCCTGCCCTGGGCCCTGGAGGGCGGCGAGGACTACGAACTGCTGCTGGCGCTGCCGCCAGCGGCGGAAGCCGCCGTGCGGGCAGCGCTGGAGCCCGCCGGAGCCGGCCTGAGCGTGGTCGGCGCGTTCACCCCGGCGGAGGGGCTGCGCCTGGGGGCTGCGCATGGGGCCCCGGCCGCCCCGTTGGTGCCGCGCGGCTGGGACCCCTTTGCCTGAGTCCCCCGGCGCAGACTGCTACGTGGGACAACAGCGGGTCTGGCCGGTATGATGCCAGTGGCCGTGCGCGGGAAGGGGATGTTGCGGTGCCCCGCATCTGGGCGGAACCGTTGGGGATCGAGGTCTATCCGGCGCTGTATCGGGCGTTGACGGGCGAGCCGGAGACCCTCGGCGACTTTTTCCCGCTGCCCCCCGGGGACCCGGCGGCCTGGGCCGAACGGGCCCGTGCCGTGGATCGCCTCTGGGCCGGCGAGGACGGGGCGTCCCGCCGTCGGGGGCTCGTGGCGGCGCTCTCGGCCATCCAGCAGAAGGTGGGGCACACCGCCGCGCAGGCCGCCAACCTGGAGGCGCTGGGCGCGGACGGTGCCCTGGTGGTGGTGACGGGCCAACAGGCGGGGCTCTTGGGCGGCCCCCTCTACACCGTGTATAAGGCGCTGGGCGCGGTGGTCCGTGCCCGCCAGGCGGCGAGGGCCCTGGGACGGGCGGTCGTTCCGGTGTTCTGGGTGGCCTCGGAGGACCACGACTGGAGCGAGGTCAGCCAGGTGGGGGTCGTCGGACCCCGGGGCGCCGCACTGCAACTGCGCTTGTCCGGGCATGGCGAGGGGCGCTCCGCGGGGCACCACCCCGTGCCCCCCGAGGCCCGGCACCTCATCGGCGAGCTCGAGTCCCTGTTCTCCCCTGCGGCCGAGGGTGCCGCGGTGCTCGAAGGGCTGCGGGCCGGGCTCCGCGGCCTGGGACGGGGCTCGTTGGCGGACTGGTTCACCACGCAGTTGCAGACGCTGCTGGGGCACACCGGGCTGCTGTTCTACGACCCGATGCTGCCGGCCTTGCGGCGCTTAGCGGGCCCAGTGCTGGGCGGGGCAGTCGAGCGCGCGCCCGCCGCCCACCGGGCGTTGGTCGCCCAGGCCGCGGCGCTGCGGCAGCGGGGCTTCGTCCCCGGGCTGGAGGTTCCCAACGACCACACCCTCCTCTTCACCTATCTGGAGGGCCGGCGGGTCAGCCTGCACCGGGATGGGGAGCGCATCCGTTCAGCGGACGGCCGTGCGGATTG
>DAHWHV010000449.1 GCA_027335545.1 Clostridia bacterium | reverse complement strand
ACGCGCAAAGCCGATACGGTAAGGGTCTGCCCCGTGGCAAGGCCGGCCACCGGGACATCGATCCGCTCCGGCAGGTCGCCCGGGAGGCAGGACACACGGACCGCGTGCAGCACCACCTGGAGCACGCCGCCAGCCTTGGCGACCTGGTCCTCGCCCACGACGTGCAGCGGCACGTCCGCGTGGATGCGCTCCAGGGCGGAAACCGCCTGGAAGTCCACGTGCACCACGGCCCGTGTCACGGGGTGGTGTTGCACCTCTTTGATCACCACGGTATGGCGCTCGGGATCGCCCCCCACGGCCAGTTGCAGCAGGTGGTGGGCGCCCCCTCGGGCCAACACGGCGAGGAGTTCCCGGGACTCCGCGCGCAACGCCCTGGGCGCGATGCCGTGCCCGTACATCACCGCGGGCACGTAGCCCGCGGCGCGGTCCCTCCGGGGGTGCCCCGGCGCCCGCGGCTCCACCGCGAGCGAAATTGATTCGGCCACCATCCATCCCCCTTGCCGGAAGCGCCTCACCGCCGTGTCGCACAAACACAAATACGGCCGGCGGCCCTACGCTCCGGCGCTTGAGGAGTATACGCGCGCCAGCCCGCGCGATGCAAGGCTGCTGTAAGCGCGGGCACGCGGCGGGAGGGGGCGGCAGGTGAAAGCGAGGGCCCCCCCGCAGGCGGTCGTGCGCGACGTCTACGCCGGCGGGCGGCCAGCGCGCTGCGGGTCGCATGGGCGCACCGCGGACTGGGGTATCGGCGCCGTCGCGCGGGACCTCTGCTCCCCGTGTGCGCGCCGGACAGCACAGCCGCGAGCCGCTTCTCGTAGCCTCAAGGATGGCGGAGAACCGACTGCGCGCCGCGTACGAGGCGCGGCGGTAGGCGAGGGCTCACCGGAAACGGTGGGGGCTGACGTCAGATCACCGACGGATGCCCCTGCGGTCGAATGCCCTCGGGGGCGGCGTCGGAAGGCGCCCGCCTGTGGTGGGGCTGGTTGCTGGCGGTGCGCCGAGTGGCACGGGGGCTTGCCCCGTTTCGTAGCCGAAGGATGGCGGGGAACCGGGTGCACGCCGCGCCGGAGGAGCGGCGGTGAGGCGAGACGCACGGCGACTCCCTGCCGCGTGGCAGGCGTACTCGGTGGCAGAAGCGGGCCTGGGCCTACCGGCCGGTCCTGCGGCAGGGGCGGCACGAACGGCGGTGGTCCGGCTTTGTCAGGCAAGACGGGCGCTGTTGACGCCACCACCGCATCCGCATGGGTGAGGGGGGCGCCACCCCTGCACCGCCGCATCCCAGGACGGGGTAGCGCCCGGTGCGGCCGCCCACGACCCGGCTCGGCAGCGGGCAGCGTGCCGCCGCGCGGCGCGCCTCCCCGCCGGCTCAGCAGGGCCGGCCCCCCTGGCACGGGTCCGCTCGTGCCCCGGTCGACCCACGCCCCCACCACGGCCGGCCCGGACCGGACCGGCCGTTTCCCGCGGCGGGGGGCGCCCCTGCCCCGGTCGCCACCGGTGCCCCGCACACGAC
>DAHWHV010000177.1 GCA_027335545.1 Clostridia bacterium | reverse complement strand
GGCGGCGGGCTGCGGGCCGCGGCCACGGCGACCCACGGCTCCTCGCGCTGGCGCCGGCCGGGGGAACTGGGGGCCACCCTGCGCAGCACCCCCACGGCACGACCCGCCGCCGCCGGCGCAGTGGTCGGCAGCGACGGCCGCCGCGCGTACCTGACGTGCCCGGAGGTGGGCAACCCCCACATCCTGCTGCTGGGCGCGACGCGGGCGGGCAAGTCGCGGCGCGTCATCCTGCCCACGGTGTGGAGCCTCGGGCACCGCGGGGAGTCCATCGTCTTGACGGACCCCAAGGGGGAGTTGCACGCGCACTGTGCCGCGTGGCTGCGCGCGCGCGGCTACGCGGTGGTGCTGCTGGACCTGCTGCGGCCGAGTCGGGGCAACCGCTGGAACCCGCTGGCGGCGGTGATGCGGGCGGCCCTGGCCGGGGACACGGGGGAGGCCGGGCGCCTGGGGTGGGAGATCGGCCACGTCCTGGCGTTTGGCGAGCAGGCGAGTGGCGCGGACCCGCTCTGGGCGCAGGCGGCGGAGGCGACCATCGCCGCATTGGCCCTGGGCACGGCGCTGGAGGCCCCCGAGGGGGCGCGCCACCCGGCGACGATGTACCGGCTCCTCTCGGAGTTGGGTGGGGACGGCAAGGGCGGCGCGGCCCTGGATGAGTGGTTCCGGTCCCTGCCCAGCAGCCACCCGGCCCGGCTGGCGTACGGCACCACGGCCCTGTCCGAGTCGCGGACCCGTTCCTCCATCTTCACGGGCACCGCGGCCAACCTGCGCACCTTCGCCGACCCCGGGGTGGCGTGGCTGACGGCGGAATCGGACCACGACCCGGCGGACGCGGGGCGTCAGCCGACGGCGATCTTCCTGCTGCTGCCGGATGAGGCCGGGGCGCGGAGGCCCATCGCCAGTCTGTATGTGGCGCAGGCGTACTCGGCGCTGGCGGCGGTGGCGCGGGAGGCGGGGGGGCGGCTGCCGGTTCCCGTGTGGTTCCTGCTGGATGAGTTCGGCAACGTCGGCCGGCTCCCGGGCATCGCCGAGAAGCTGACGGTGAGCGCTGGCCGGGGCATCCGCTTCCTGCTGGCGGTGCAGTCCCTGGCCCAGATCGACCACCTCTACGGGGCCGCGGTGCGGGAGATCGTGACCGGCAACTGCGACACGACGCTCTTCCTGCGGGCGGCGGATGAGGCCACGGCGGGGGCGATCAGCCGGCGGGCCGGCACCTACACCGTGCGCACGCAGAGCCTGCAGCGCCGCTCCGGCGCCCCGGTCGGCGTCAGCGGGACGGAGGCCGCCACGGGGCGGCCGCTGCTGACCGTCGACGAGGTGCTGCGCTGGCCGTTGGGGGAGGCCCTGATCCTGCAGGCGGGGCAGTATCCGGCGCGGCTGCCCCTCGCCGACCTCTCCGCCTGGCGCGCCGCGGCGGCCGCGTTCCGCCCGGAGGCCCCGGGGCCGGCCGCCCCCGTGACCGCGCCGCCGACCTGGTGCCCCTGGGACGCGGGGGAGGGCGGGACGGGCGAGACGGGCGGGGCGGTCCCGGCCGGGGAAGCCGGAGCGGGCGCTGAGTCCCAAGCCCCCGCCCCGGGCACGGCGGTGGGCGCTGCAGACGAGGCAGCGGGGCCGTGCCAGGAGGCGGGGCCGACCGACGGCGGGGCGGGACCCGCGCGGGCGACGGAGCTCCCCACAGGGGCGCCCGC
>DAHWHV010000175.1 GCA_027335545.1 Clostridia bacterium | reverse complement strand
GGGGCCGCCTGACGAGCGACCCGGCACGCGGCCCCGCGTCGCGCAGCCGTCTCCGACACCGCCGCTCTCAACCGCCCAGCTGCTGCCCGCAAGGGAAAGGGCGGATGCGCTGCGCCCGCCCCCCGGGGGAAGCCGCCTGCGTGCCATTGGCCCGTGACGCTGGCGGACGTGCGCTGCGCCGACCAGCCGAGCCCGCCCACCTTGTGCGAAGGCGGCCGTCTCCCACTACCGGGAGTGGCCCGGTCCGCCGCCGCTTTCTAGACGCCCCCTACTCGCCCGCCCGCATGTTCGTGCCGGGTGCGCCGCCCGCAGGGGCGAGAAAGGCTGCACCCCACCACCGCTTGTGGGCCTCTGCGCCGCCGCCCACTACACGCGCCCCGCCCGCATGTTCCCGCCGGGTGCGCCGGCCTGCCACCAAGGGGGGCGCGACAGGAAACCCGTGCGTGCCGCCTAGGCGGGGCCGCTCGGCGCCGGGCCGGCGGTTCGGGCCGGGCTGCCGTCCGCACGCCCATGCGGGGGCTGCCCCCTGTCGAATCGCGCGGTCATGCCTGGTTGATCTTTCCTGGATATGCCCATATACTGGCATTGCAAGGAGGTGCTGCCAGTTGGTCGCCCCAGGGCCGCTCATGTCCACGGTGTGGCTCTCGGCCGCTTCGGCGACGGGGGCAGGTGCCGCCCCAGGACCCGGAGCCCCGGTCATCGCGGCGTTCCTGCAAAACGTGACCCGCTGGCTGCAGTATCTGGCCTCGCTGGCGGCGGTCGCGACCGTGGCCTACGGTGGCCTGCGCTACATCGTCGCCCACGACTCGCGGGCGCAGGCGGACGCCTGGCGCCTGATCCTGGCCGGGATGGGCGGCCTCGTCATCGCCCTGCTCGCGCCGACGATCGTGTCGATCGTCCAGGGGATGGTCCCGTCCTGACGTGCGGGCCCACGATCGGAGCCGAGCCGTCGCCGCAGGGGGGGCACGCGATTGAGGTCTTGGAACGGCAGGTGGGGGCACCGCGCAGGGGTTGCCGAGGGGGCCGGGGTGAACGTCTGGATCCCCACGGGCCTCGACCGTCGCGCGGAGGCGCCGGTCGGCCGACGGGCGGCGCCCCCGCGTCGTGAAGCGCGGATCGGCAGGGTCTGCGGCGTTGCCGCGGCCCCCGCCGCCGTCCATGCCCCGGTCGCCTCTGCCGCGGCCCATGCCGGGCTCGCCCTCGCCGGCCTCTTCCTGCAGCGCACCGTGGACGGCCTGAGCGGTCCCGTCCTGGCGGTGCTGCGTCGCACCCTGCTCGGTCCCCTCACGCTGCCGCCCGCGGTCGCGGGCGCCTGGGGGTTCACGCGGGACATCGGCTTCGCGCTGCTGACCGCCGCCCTGCTCTACGCCGTGCTCCGTGCCCAGCTCGCCCGGCCCGCGGGGCTCGATCCCGCCGAGCCGTGGGCCGCGGTACCGCGCCTGGCCTTCGCCACACTCGGGGTGGCAGGCAGCCTGCCGCTGGTGCGGGGGCTTCTGGCGGGCGCCAACGCGCTTACCGCCGGGATCGCCGCCGCCCTACCCGCCGGCTCGGGCCTGCTCCGGCCGCTCACCGCGGGTTTGGCCCTTGGTCTGCTGCCCGCCGTGCTGGACATCGGCGCCGACGTTGTGGCCCTGCTGCTGCTGGCCGGGGTGGCCGCGCTCGCCTGCTTCTACGTGGTGCGCGCGGCCGAGATCGTCCTGCTGACGCTGCTGCTGCCCATCGCCGCCGCGCTCTGGGTGGTGCCGGCGGCGGCTGGTTTCTGGCGCGCTGTACTGGGCGAACTGCTGGTGTCGATTTTCGTCCAGCCTGCCCAGGCCGCCGTGCTGCTGGTCTTCGCCGCGGGGCTCACGCCCAACGCCGGGCAACCGGCAGCCTGGATGTGGGGTGTGGCCGCGTTGGTGCTGCTGTTCCGCGTGCGAGCCCTCCTGGCCGCCGCTGTCAACGGTGCCAGCCGGTGGAGCGCCCCCCCCGGCCTGTCGGGCCTGCGCACGGCGGCCGGGGGCTCGGCGGCGGTGGCCGAGCGGATCGCGGCGCTGACGGCCCGGCTGCCCCAGCTCCCCGGCTTCTGAAGGCTGTGCGTCGCCCGCACCGACGCCACCGGCGGACCCCCGGCGCCGTGGCGACGGGCGGCCGAACAGCGGGGCGTGCCGGCGCGCGACGGGCGTCCGGGTCATCCCGACTGGGGGTGGTCCCGGGCGGGGCCCACCCGCCGCCTGGGGCGGCGTGCGGTGGGCGCCGGTACCGCCCCCTGCCCCGGTTCCTCGCCGGGGGCCGTCCGCGGGTGCGGCGGGCGCATGCCCCCAACCGCCCAGCGGGCTGACCCGCCGACCGGAGCTGAGCGGTCTCCGGGTGCCATCCCGGGGCCCGGCAACCCGGTCACCTGGCGGGCGCCCGC
>DAHWHV010000441.1 GCA_027335545.1 Clostridia bacterium | reverse complement strand
TGGCCTCGCTACCCGGCCCCCCTGCAGGGAGGGGGCCTAGAGCGGCTGGTGGTCGCGTACGTCGGCCGCCTCGGGACACCGCCGGCGCAGGTCACGCAAGGGGAGGGCGGGGGCTCGGCGCTGCTGCTGCTGCTGTCCGCCCTGGCCGCCGCGCTCGCCTGGCCGGGCCGGGGGCTGGTGCAGCGCGCGGCGCGCAGGGTCCTCGGTCGGGCCGCGCCCGTGGACCCCAGGCAGGGCATCACCCTGCGCCTGCGCCTGCTCGGGTGGTGGGATCGGCTACGCGGGATGCTCGGCATCCTGCGCCCGCGTGGTCGGTCTGTGCGGCACGGGACATGGCGGCCGCTCACCGCCGTGCCGCCAGCGCGCCGGGCCCCGGACCCCACCCCCGTTCCCCCTCCCCCCGGCGGCGGTGCCCGCGCCCGTGTGCGCGCCGCATACGGGCAGTTCCTGCGGGAGGCGTCCGCCGCCGGCCTACGCCGGCCCGTGGCCGACACCCCGCGGCGCTATTTGCGCTGGCTGGTCCCTCGGGCGGCATCAGCCCGCTTCCCGTTGGAGTCGCTGACAGACACCTACGAGGAGGCTCGTTTCAGCGCGCACGACCTGGCCGAGGAGGTTGCCGCCCGGGCCGAGGGGGACGCCCGGGCCGCGCTGTATGGCATGCGCCTCGCCCTGCGGCAGCGTGCCGCGCGCGCCAGCGACACGTTGCGCTGGACGCCCCCGCGCGGCATCTCGCGCAACCGGCGGGGGCGGTGAGACGGGCGGCGCGGCCGACTCCTCCGAAAAAGGCCGCGGGCCCCACTACCGGTTGTAGGTACGCCCGCAGCGACCTACTAGACGGGGGCGGGCGAGTCGGTCCCGCCTTTTTCATGCCGCGTGGAGACGGCCCCGCCGACGCGGCCGCCTCCCATGTCTTGAACCGGACGCCTGCAGGGGTGGGGCTCTTCCAGTGGGACGGCCCCTGGGACGCACGGCCGCCGGCCGCGCCCTCCAGGCGAGGAGCCACGCCACGACGGCGCGCCGCGTCAACCTGACTTTCACGCAGGGTCGGTCGCCTTGGCGCCCAGGGGCCAGCCCCGCGCCACGACCTCACCCGCTGGCCGCGCGGGGTTCTGCCGCCCGCGCGGCGTCCGCCTGACCCTGCGACATTCGGGCTGAAGAGCGCGGTACCGCTGTCCCGGGGTAGCGGGTCCCGGGGCTGACCGGCGCCCGTCGCCCCGGGGGGATGTCGCCAAGGCGGAACTCAGAGCGCCAGCGCACGCGGGTGGGCACGGATGAGCGCGGCCGTACGGGTGACGCCGTCCCACGGATCGCCGGGGCCGTTGTACACCACGCTGTAAGCGCCTCGGAAGCCCGCCGCGACGGCCAGATCGAGGCAGCGTGTGAATTCGGCTGCGTCCAGCCGGCCGTCGCCGTCGTGCTCGGGCTTGGCGTGTATGGAGCGGGCCCGGGGCAGGATGGCAGGCAGGGCGGTGTACCGTTGCGGGCGGGGGAAGTTGCCGAAGTCCGCCGTCAGGCCGACACGGCCTTGCAACCGCTCGCAGAGGGCGTTGCAGGCCTCGGCCGTCGAACAGAGGCGCCGGAAGTTCTCGGTGAGCAGCCCAACGCCAAGCGACTCGGCCAGCGCGCACAGCGGCTCCAACCCTGCGGCGGCGCGGTCCAGCGCCGCGGGGTCATCGGGGCTACCCTCGCCGGCGACCACCCGCACGTAGCGTGCGCCGAGCACCGCGGCCACCCGGACCCACTCGGCCAGGTAGGCGCGGTCGGCTGTGGTACGCACCGGGTCCGCCGAGCTGAGATCGCCGTAATCGACCACCAGGGACCACAGCGTCACGCCGGAGGCCGCGAAGGCGTGGCGCAACTCGCTCAGGGCCGCCACCTTGATGTCCTCCAACGCCGGCAGGTGGCAGTGCGCCAGTTCGCAGGCCTGGAAGCCCATGTCACGCAGCCGGGCGGGCAACTCCGCCAGCCGCAGGGTCTTCGGCTGCTGCTCCACCGCGGGAGCCGGTTGCCGTCGCGCAGGGTCCCAGCGCGTGAAGTGCAGCGGCCCCAGCACCCGGTGCAGCGACCAGGTATGGATGGAAAGCACGGCCACCGCGTCCACCTCCGCCCGTCCGCACGGGTTGTGGGAGAAGCGACTCCACGCAGAGCCATTCGCGGTCAGCGGCGCGGGCCCTGTTCGCGGGACGGCGGGACGGCGGGACCGCGGGGGCCATCATCCCGACGTTCGCAAAGCATCGGCCGATCGCCTGGGTGTCCAGGGGCTGGCCCCGCGCCACGACCTTGCCCCCTCGCGTCCCGGGGCGCTGCTCCGCGAGCGGCGTCCGCCTGGCACGGCGAGATACGGGATGCTTCCGCTTGTCGCCGTGAACAGCGTTGCGCTGGGCTTCGACGGCGGCGGCTCATCCCAGGATCAGGACGTGCTCAGGGTAGGACTACGCGACCCTCGCGGGGCAGGGCCCCGCCAGAGACCGACGGCAGCGGGCGGGCGTCGACGCCCAGGGCCTGTTCCACGGCCGCCGCCGCCGCGAGCAACTCGCGCTCGTGGTACGGGGCCGCGGCCAATTGCAGGCCGCAGGGCAGGCCCGCGGCGGAGAGGCCGCAGGGCAGGGTGATCGCCGGCCAGCCGACCACGTTGAAGGGGGCGCAGAAACGCAGCAACGCCGCCGCGTCGTCCGAGGGGGCGCCGATGCGCGGCGCGAGCGTGGGCAGGGTGGGCGTGGCGACCAGGTGGACGCTAGGCGGGCCCGCTAGCGCCGCCGCGTAGCGGCGGCAGAGCCCCGCCCGTGCCCGCTGGGCCTGCAGGTACTCCTCGGCGAGGAGGAAACGGCCGGCGAGCAGCCGGGCCCGCACGCGCGCGCCGTAGCGCTCCGGGGAGCGATCGAGATACGGTGCATGGTAGGCGGCGGACTCCGCGAGGGCGACGATCCGGTTGACCGCGGTGGCGTGGTCCGGCGACCCGAGGTCGCAGGCCACGAGTTCCGCACCCAGGCCGTTCAGGCAGCGTAGCGCGCGCGCGAACGCCTGGCGCACCTCCGGCGACACGGGGAGCCCCCCCGTGGCCGGCGCGCTGGCGCCCGCGCATTCCAGCCAGCCCGCGGGCAAGCCGACGCGCAGCCCGTGCAGGCCTCCGCCGCGCGGCAGGCCGAGGGTGGCGGGGTCGCCCAGCGCCGGCTGGCGAAGCGTCGTGGGGTCGAGGGGATCGGGGCCGGCCAGGGTGGCGAGGAGCAACGCCGCGTCGCGCACGGTGCGGGCGAGCGGGCCCACGTGGTCGAGCGACCAACTGAGCGCGAAGACCCCGCGCCGGCTGACCCGCCCGTAGGTCGGCTTGAGCCCGACCACCCCGCAGCAGGCCGCGGGGATGCGCACCGAACCCCCGGTGTCGCTACCGAGCGCGGCGGCGGCCATCCCCGCGGCAACGGCGGCGGCCGAACCGCCGCTGCTGCCGCCCGCGACGCGCGACGGGTCGAACGGGTTGCGGACGGGCCCGAAGGCTTCGTTCTCGCTCGTGGTGCCCGCGGCGAACTCATGGGTGCTGGTCTTGCCCGGGGTCACGGCGCCCGCCGCCCGCAGGCGTGCCCAGCACGAGGCGTTGCTGCCGGGCACGAAGTCGGCGCGCTGGCAGGACCCGCCGGTGGTGCGCAGGCCCGCCGTTTCCACGATGTCTTTGACGGCGACCACGGCGCCGAAAAGAGGGGCGCCCTCCGGGCGGCAGGCCGGGGTGGCCTGCGGGTGGCCGGGCGGGCAGATGGTGACGAAGGCGTTGAGCAGCGGTTGCAACGCCTCGGCGCGCCCGACGTACGCGGCGAGTAGCTCGCGCGCCGTCACCTGCCCCGAGGCCACGGCGGCGAGGTCCGCCTCGAGCGACGGCACAGGCGCGGCCTGCCGGGCGGCGGCCGGCGCGTCAGGCCACGGGGCGGGGGCATGCGGCGCGAAGGCCGCCGCCGGGTCGAAGACGGTGTCGGGCTCGGTCTCCCAGGGGGGTGGCGCCGTCGTCAGGGTTGAGCGCAACGCGCCGAACGCCACCAGGGCAGCCGCCACGTCCGCGGCACCGGCGCCGCGGCTGACCAGTGGCGCCAGAGCGGCAAAACGGGCCGCAGCGTCCGGGTCGGGCACGCCATCGCCTCCAGCGCCGAGGGGCGACGCCCCGCCTTCCGGCCGCGGCGGCCAGCTGGTGGGCACATCGCCTGCGGCAGGTTTCGGCGGCGAGGGGCGGGGCCCTGCGCGGGGGATGCGCAGGGCAGGGTGGCGTCATTCCGTCAGGGGGCTTGGGGGGTCGAACGATGGCGCGTGCAGCCGTGCGGTGCTGGGCGGGGGCACCCGCTGCCCGCCCCGGTGCTTGCCACCGCAACGGCCGCACGATTTCGGCGGAGGGGCGACCACGGCGGCGGTGCACGGAGGGGTTCCCCAGAGCCGCCGTACGCCCCGAGTTGTCGGCAACCGCTGCTAGCCCCTGTCGCTGAGGCCGTCTGCCGAGAACG
>DAHWHV010000147.1 GCA_027335545.1 Clostridia bacterium | reverse complement strand
GGAGCGCGGCCGTCACGGCGACCGGGGACGCCACCAAGCCAGCCCTGAAACGCGCCGCCCTGCTCAACGCCGCGGACCGGCACGACGGTTTCCCCGCCCGGTCCCTGGCGTCCCCACCCACCGCTGCCGCGCCGGCCGGGGGGCGGGCCTCCGCCGCCGTCGGGCTCACCTACCCGCGCGACCCCGGCGTGTCCACCTACAGCGCGGGTTGGCGCTGGCGGCGGGGGTGGTGGTACCGGAGCGTCAACGGTCAGGGCCTGTTGACCCAGGCCGGCTCCCCGGTGCGCGCTGGCAGCGTCCTGATCCTGGTCGCCCGCCAGGCTCCGGATCCCGATCCCTACCCCGTCGGGGCGCTCCAGATCCTGTGGCGGGACGGGGGTACGGCGTGGGTGCTGCGCGACGGGCGCCGCTGGCGCGGTACCTGGAGCCTGGGCCCCGACGGCCTGCCGCTGGTCCGCGGGCCGGGGGGGGGCACCGCTGCCCGTGGGTCGGCGGGGGCCGTACTGGTACGAGGTGATCCCGAGCGCGGGCGCCGTGGCCTTCTCGTGAGGGCGCGCGGCGCCCCCCCGCTGGGGCGTTGCGACGCCCTTCCCGCAGGTCGCGCCGCGGTCTATGCTGACCGTGTTGGGTCACGGAGGGAGGCGGCGTCGCGCGGCCGAGGGCCCGACCGGGCGATGCGAGTTGTTCGGCCGGGGGCGGACTCGCCAACGCGTGCGGGGCGAGGCGCGGTCTCCGGCGAGATGGGGGGAGTGGCGGGTGCGCACGGTGATCCTCGGGCGGAGCGATCTGCGGGTGTCGGCCCTGGGATTGGGCTGCATGGGCATGTCGGACTTCTACGCGGGGCGGGACGAGGCGGAGGCGGTGGCGACGCTCCAGGAGGCCCTCGAGCGCGGCGTGACGCTGCTGGACACCGCGGACATGTACGGCGTCGGGCGCAACGAGGAGTTGGTGGGCCGGGCGATCCGCGGCCGGCGCCAGGGCGTGGTCCTGGCGACCAAGTTCGGCAACGTACGCGCCCCCGACGGGAGCTTCCTCCGGGTGGACGGGCGGCCGGAGTACGTGCGGCAAGCCTGTGAGGCGAGCCTGCGCCGGCTGGGCGTGGAGGTGATCGATCTCTACTACCAGCACCGCGTCGACCCCGTCACCCCGATCGAGGAGACGGTGGGGGCCATGGGGGAGTTGGTCCGCGCGGGGAAGGTGCGGTACCTGGGGCTGTCGGAGGCCGCCCCCGAGACGATCCGCCGCGCCTGCGCGGTCCATCCGATCGCCGCCCTGCAGACCGAGTACTCCCTGTAGACGCGCGATCCCGAGGACAACGGGGTGCTGGCGACCTGCCGGGCTCTGGGCGTCGGTTTCGTCGCCTACAGCCCCCTGGGGCGCGGATTCCTGACCGGGCGCATCCGCAGCGGGGGCGACCTGGAGCCGACCGACGTCCGGCTGGGGCATCCGCGATTTCAGGGTGAGAACCTGGGGAGCAACCTCGCCCTGGCCGAGCGGGTGGCGGCGCTCGCCGCGCGGCGGGGCTGCACGCCCGCGCAACTGGCGCTGGCCTGGTTGCTGCATCAACCGGGGGTGGTGCCCATCCCCGGCACCAAGCGCCGCCCCTACCTGGCCGAGAATCTGGGGGCCCTCGTGGTGGGGCTGACACCAGCGGACCTGGCCGAGATCGACGCCGCTTTCCCGGCCGGGGTGGCGACCGGGGCCCGCTACCCCGAGCACTCCCTGCGCGCGGTGCACCGCTGAGTCGGTCCGCGCGGGGACCGACCGCCCGTGGTCCTGGGTTTGTCTGGGTCTGTTGCCTCTGGATGGTTTGCACTCTGTGGACATCCATGGTTTAATCATGGGCCAAGCGGTAGGGCGAGCAGGGGGGACCAGCGTTGGTGGATGCGGTTCGAGGCCGCGCCCCCGCGACACCTGGGGTTCTCGGTCCCGAGGCGCATGGCGCGGAGGCGCTTCGCCTTCAGCACTACGGCCGGGCGTGGAGGCAGGCCCTGGATGCGTCGAGGCGGCTGGTGCATGAATTCGGTGCGGCCCGAGTGGTGGCCGTGGGAGACCTCGTGCATCCGGACCGCTTCGGCCGCCGCAGTTCCATCCAGTTGGTCGTGTGGGGCCTGCGGGCGGACGTCTTCTGGCGGGCCCGGGTGGGCGCCCGCGAGGCGTCGGTCCAAACGGCGATCCACGACGGCGACCGGTTGGAGGCGCGGTTGGCGGCCCTGGTCCGGGACGAAGGCATCGAACTGGCGCGGACCGAGGCGGGGTAGCGACGCGCATGCGCCGCCACCCCGCCTGCCTTTGCTCGGCTGCGCTCAGCGGGCGGAGGCCTGGGCGATCGCGCCCAGGGGGGAGTGGTCGATGCCCAGGGGCAGTTCGACGCGCCCGCGCCGCCAGCTGCTCTCGTAGGTCGCAAAGATCAGTTCCGTGGCCCGCAGGGCCTTGGCCACGGACAGTTCCGGTTCTCCCCCCTGCTCCAGACAACGCAGGAGGTCGGCCACGGCCTCGCCCTCGGGCCCCCCGGGACCGGGCCGGTCGGCCTCCGTGGCCTCGGGGAGGCGGAAGGCGTCGTCCCCGTGCCCTCGGACCCGGACGGGCAGCCACTTGCCGTCGGGGCCGGGCATCTGGACCTCGATGACCCCCTCGCTGCCGATCAAGCGGTTGGCCTCTGGGTAGGGGCGCCCGTGGCCGGTGATCATCAGCCCCTGCACCCCGTTGGAGAACTGCACGAGCGAGAGGCCCTGGTCTTCGACTAGGGCGCCGAAGACCGTACGGCCGCGGTGGACGTCGACCTGGCCCAGGACCCACTCGGCCGGGTGCTCCTCGTTGTAGAAGTGCATCATGTCGAACCAGTGGGTTCCCCAGTCGAACAGGTTGTCGCAGGTCCCCTCCACGCGCTGCAGGCGCCCGATGGCGCCCGCACGCAGCAGGCGCCGGGCCAGGACGAACTGCGTCTCGAAGCGCCGCTGGTGGCAGAAGGCCAGCAGCGTCCCATGGCGGCGGGCCGACTCCGCCATGGCCCGCGCCTCGCCCCAGGTCGGGGCCATGGGCTTCTCGCAGAAGATCGCTCGCGCCCCGGCTGCGGCCGCCGCCTCCACCAGAGCGGCGTGGGTGTCCGGCCAGGTGCAGACGGAGACGATGTCCGCCCCGACCTCCCCAAGCATGGCGGCGTAGTCCTCATAGACCCGGGGAGTGGTGGCGGCGGGACTCGCGTCGGTGGCCGCGACGCCGTCCACCGGCGCCGTGCCGCCCTGCTGCGCGCCTGCTTGGAGCGCCCCTTCTTTGAGCGCGAAGGCGCGGGCGCTCTCCACCTGCACATCGGCGACCGCCACCAGCGCACACCGGCCGGTGGAGCGGTAAGCCCGGGCGTGTGCCCGCCCGCGCCCGCCGCAGCCGATGATCGCCACACGATACTCCTGGGCCAAGCGATCGCCTCCTGCATTTGCCGTCGATTTGGGCCCGTGTCGGGTCTGCCCGGGCCCGTGCCCGGGCCGGCGCGTGCACCACCCGCCTGAAGCCGTGGCACGGGCGGGTCGGGCCCCCGCGGAGGGTTGGGCGGCGCCCGGTCGATTCCCTGCCGTGCGAAGGGGGCCGCGGAAGGCTCCAGCAGGGTGGAGTCCTTCCGGTGAGGGGCCTGGGGCCAGAAGGCCGAGCGGGCAAGGTGATGGGGGGCACGACCGCAGGTGGTCCTCGACGCGCCGGGGCTCGTGGCAGGGGGGCTCGTGGCCGAGGGGCTCGTGGCCGAGGGGCTCCGGAGGCGGCGCCCGCCGCGCCACCGCTCCGTGCCACACATCGCCTGTGGCCCACAGCACTTCACGGGGAACGCCTCCGCCCTGGGGGGCGCGTCGGGCCGAGCCTGGTCGCACGTGGTCAATCCACCAGGTGGCAGGCCACGGAGTGGGCGTGGCCCACGGGTCGCAGGGCGGGCGCCTCCCGCTGACAGCGGCCCTCGGCCAACGGGCAGTCGGGGGCGAAGGGGCAACCGGCCGCCGGGGCCGGGGGGGCGCCCAGGCGACGCGGCGTACGGGCCACCAGGGACTGCGTGTACGGGTGGCGCGGCGTCCGCAGGACGGTCGCGGCCGGGCCGACTTCGCACAGGCGCCCGCGCTGGAGGATGGCGGCGTGCTCGACTAGGTGCAGCGCCAGCGCCGGGTCGTGGAGCACCAACAGGTAGGTCAGCCCGCGGCGCCGCCGCAGGTCCAGCAGCAAGCGGGCGATCGCCGCCTGCAGGGACGGATCCAGCGCGGCCACGGGCTCGTCGGCGACCAGCAGCTCGGGCTCGGCCGACAGCGCGCGGGCCAAGCCGAGGCGCTGTCGCTCCCCGCCGGAGAGCTCGTGGGGCAGGCGGTCCGCGAGCCCTGGCGGCAGGCCGACGCCCGCCAGCAGGCGGCCCGCGCGCGCCCGCCGTTCCGCGCGGGGTGCGTGCTGGCCCTCGGTGACGGCGTCCCAGGCCCGCAGGTGGGGGGCGAAGGCGCTGGCGGCGTCCTGGAAGGTCAGTTGCACCAGCGAGCGCCGCTGATGCGGCGCCTGGGCGTGTACGTCGCGCCCCCCGATCAGCACGCGGCCGGCGCTGGGTCGATCCAGGCCCGCCACGAGCCGGGCGAGCGTCGACTTGCCGCCGCCGGACTCGCCGAGCAGGGCCATGGCCTCCCCGCGGGGCAGCGAGAGGCTGACCCCGTCCAGTGCCCGTAGCGCCCCGAAGCGGCGGTGGAGTCCCTGCACCTGCAAGAAGTCCGCGGCGGGGGGGCGGGACGACGCGGGGCGGCCCCCATCCGCCGTGGGGGCCAGGTGAGCGGTGCAAGAGTCCTCTCTTGTAGCGCCGCCGTCTGTAGCGCCGCCGTCTGTAGCGCCGCTGTCTGCTGTGCCCACGTCCCGATCTTGTGCCTTGCCCCGCCACCAAGCAAGCCTTCCTGGTGGCGGGGCTGGTGCCTCTGGCTTTGTGCAGCATCGTCCCGGCGGGGCGCTGCGCAAGGCCGCGGGCGGCCCCTCAACTGCAACGGGCGGGCAAGGGGCAGTGGTCTTGGCGGCGCGCTGACCACAACCTCCGGAAGTGGGTGCTGCACAACTCTCGCAGCACCCACCTAGGTCCGGATCGCCCATGTCTCGGCCCCCCCCGGGGATCGGCGGGCCCCGGCCGGGGCCTCGGGATCCAGCAGCCAGCAGGACGCCGCCCCGGCGGCGCTGGGAAAGGCCGGGGGGGCGCGCCGGGCGCAGACCGGCAGCGCCTCCGGGCAGCGTGGCGCGAAGGCGCAGCCGGGGCGCTCCTGGCCGGGGTCCGGCTGACGCCCGGGTAGGGGCTGGAGGCCACGCCGGGGCAGGGAGCGCAGGAGGCCGGCGCTGTAGGGGTGGGCGGGGCGCGCCAGCACCCCGGCGGCCGGGCCCACCTCCACGACCCGCCCCGCGTAGAGGACCACCACGCGCTCCGCGAGGCGGGCGGCCGCGGCGAGGTCATGGGTGACCAGGAGCAGGGCCAGCCCCAACTCGGCCCGTAAGCCGGCCAGCAACTCCAGCAGCCCGGCGGCCAGCGGGGGGTCCAGGGCGGACGTGGGCTCGTCGGCCACCAGCAGGCGGGGTCCCCCGGCCAGGGCCATGGCGACCAGGGCCCGCTGCCGCATCCCCCCGCTCCACTGGTGGGGGTACTCCCTGGCCCGGCGGGGGGCGTCGGGGAGCCCGACCCGGTCCAGCCAGGCCACCCCGTGCGCCCAGGCCGCCCGGGGCCCCAGACCGAGGTGGAGCCGGGCGGCCGCGGCGACCTGGGCGCCGATCGTTTGGGTGGGGTTGAGCGCAGACCCCGCCTCCTGGGGCACCAGGCCGACGAGACCGCCGCGCAGGGGCCGCAGGGCGGCGGCGGGCGATCCCAGCACCTCTCGGCCCTCCAGGCGCACCGAGCCGCCGACCGACGCACCCGGGGCGAAGAGGCC
>DAHWHV010000131.1 GCA_027335545.1 Clostridia bacterium | reverse complement strand
CGGATCGCCCCGCCTCAACGGCGCGACGCGCACCCTGCGGCGGGGATGCGCCCCCCCTTGCCGCCTGCCCGGTCCGCTGCTCCACGATAGGGCTCCCGGAGCGGGCGCCTCCGGCCAGGGCCAGGCAGCGCCCGCCGTGCGCCCTTCCCCCGCGCTGCCGTGTACACGCCTTCTCATCGTGGCCCATGAGGGCAGGCCAGCGGCCGGCCCGTCGGGGCCCGCGACGCGGTCGGGACAGGGGGCGGGGAACCGCGGGCGGGAGGCGGACGCAGACGGGCACGGCGACGGGCACCGGGCGGCCCTCTGTAGAAAAGTTGTTCATCAGGAGACCCAGGCAGCAGACGGGCACGTCGCCCACGCGCTCCGCCGGCCTTGCCGGCCGAGCCGGTATGCGGCCCGCCCGGGCATCCGGCGCCAGCGTGACCCCAACCGTCTGCCAGCCGGAGCCCATGGTGGCGGGAGCCCCAGGGGTGGGGCCGCGGATGGAGCGGTGTGGACGGACTTGCACCGCCATCGTCCTGCCGGTAGCAGGCCATGCTACTCCTTACACCAACACCGCGGGGCAGGGTTTCGCCACCGGGGCGTGCGTTCCTGCCGGGCTGTGCAGGCGCTTGGGTAGCGTCATTCCGGGAGGGGGCTTCGCCTCCAACGATGGCGTAGGACGGCCCCCGTGCGCCGGACCTGTCCGCTACGGGTATTCGCGGCCGGTTCGGCCGTTAGGCGGTTCGGCGAGGCCGCGCCCAGGCACGCGCCACGCGCACTCGTCCCGGGGAGCCCGTCCCCCCTACCCGCTACCAGCCATGCGTTGTCGGTGGGGCTATTTGCCGCGAACGGCGCGGCCCCGTGGGTGGCGGCAGGGTGGCGGCATTCCGGGGGAGGCTTGCGGAAGAGTTCCAGAGTCTGCCTCATGCGGGGGCGCGCTGTCCGGTGAAGGCACTGTGCCGTGGACAGGTGCCGAGTGAGGCCGAAATCTGAGCGTCTCAGGAGGTGCGCCAAGCCCAGTTGGGCGAGGTGCGTGCAAGCTGCGTCTGGCCCGGATCGTCACCACTTTGGCCGAGCGCCGCGAGGCCTCTCTGCCCGAGGCGATTGGCGATTAGGCTACGCTCAAGGGTGAGTACTGGTGCGTTAAGAACCCTAGTGCCAACCGGAAGACATCGTCGCGGCACACGGCTGCGCCACTTTGCGACGGATCGAGGGCCTCGATCTGATCCCGGTCGCCGACGACACCACACAGTTCGACTTCAGGACACATTCACGCCGCGGGTCGGGGAACTGAGGTCCGCAGTGCCGCCGTCCGGCAAGGGACGACCTCGCGGGACGGTCGCGGCGAACGGCCGCGCCTCACGCCGCGGTGCCCCCGCGGTGCCCAGACGCGGCCCCGCTTACCGGAGCCGGCTCGTCATCTGCACTGTGATCGAAGCGAGGGGGATGCGTTCCACCGGAGGGGACCCGCCGGGCCATCGCTTCCGGCCCCCGAGGCAGGGGCTCTGGCGGGCGGCCGGGGCCGTGGTTGCGACCACCCCACCTGCAGCGCGTACAGCATCGCCGCACCCGCTGGCGGGGCGTTCGGGCCCCGGGGGGCGACATCGCACCGCAGCCCCGCCGAAGAAGCGCGCATTTGCTGCATTCCCGGTGTGTGCCGACCCGCCACGCGCCCGTCGGCTGCGGTGCAGTCGTGACGGCTCTGGCCGTAATGGCCGTGCCGCTTGATCTCCGGGCTGCTGGCTTTCGCCGGGGCGCCCCTTCCTCCGCCGCGGTCAGCGCCTGGCCCAGGTGCGGGCCTGGTGCGGGCCCCGCGGTGTCCGTCCCGCGCGTCGGTACGCTGCCGGCCACGCGGCGGCCCCCAGATTGGGCCGCCCGTCGCGAAGCCTCGCCGGGGGTCGGACGCTTGGGGCGCGGGGGTCCGCCCGTGCGTCTCGTCGGGACAGCCGCGGCCGGGAGTCTCCCCATCGCGGAACATGCCTCGATGCGAATCGGCGGGCCCCGATCCACTTCCTTGAGTACGACGGGTGGCGCAACGACGGCTAAAGGGGCGGCAGCGCACCGTAAAGGCGCACTGCACCATGTGCGGGCGACCGGTTCGCGAGGCCCTCGCCGCTCGCAGACGCGGCGCCGCATTCCTGGGGCTAGGCCGTCCGACGCGCACCCGACCCGTTCCCGGACCTGCGGATTGCAGCTGGGTAAAGGTGCGGACAGGGAACCCCACCGCCTCGGCCGAAGCCCCTTCCGTGCGTCGGACATCGCTCTGGTGCCCGGTCCTTGCGGCCCTCACCGCATGTCTTGCGTGCCTGCAACTGCCCCTAATGGTTGCCGGCGTCTACCAGAGGG
>DAHWHV010000126.1 GCA_027335545.1 Clostridia bacterium | reverse complement strand
ACCCCGCGGGGGTGGGCGTGCGGATCGCCGAGCGGGTGGCGGCCGACCGGGTGATCTCCACGGTGGACCCGGCGATGCGGCACGGGCGGAAGACCACGGCGACCAAGGTCGATGGCTACAAGAGTCACCAACTGACCCAGAGCGTGCCGCCGGCGACGGGGGCGCGGCTCATCACGGCCGTGGTGGTCACGCCGGCGAACACGGCCGATGGGGCGGCCCTCCCGGACTTGGTGACCGCGCGGGCGGCGCTCACGGGGGCGGCCCCCGCCCAGGTGCTGGGCGACACCGCCTACGGGGCGACGACGGTGCAGGCGGCGGTGACCGGCGTAGCGCCGGACACGACGGTGGTCGCGCCGGTCCCCCCGGCCAACAACCGGGCGGGCCGCTTTCCCAAGGGGCGGTTTACGCTGGACCTGGCCGCCGAGACCATCACGTGTCCGCAAGGCGCGACGGTGGCGTACGGGGCGCTCCGCCCGCGCGACGATGGGGTCCGGGTGGCGCGGTGGGCCGCCGCCACGTGTCGGGCCTGTCCCCTCCGGGCCCCGTGTGTCGGGGCGCCGCAGCCCGGCCAGCGCCCCCCGGGGCCGCGCTCGGTGAGCGTGCGGCCGGATGAAGCGCGTCTGCGCGTCCGGCGGGACGAGCAGGCCACCCCGGCCTGGCAGGCGCACTACCGCACGCGGAGTCACGTGGAACATGTCCAAGCCCAGCAGAGTCGGCATGGGGGCCGGCAGGGGCGCTACGGGGGGCTGCGGAAGAACTTGGGCCAAGCCCGGCTGGTGGCCACGATCTACAACCTGCTGGAGCTGGCGCGGGCGGCGGCGCTGCCGCCGCCGCCCCCACGCCCCAGGGGGACGTATGCCTAAGCCGCGAACTCGGGCCCCCCACCGGGGGGGAATGCGGCCGTTTTGGGGGTCAAGACGGCCGCTGGGAGGTAACTTCCGCCACCTACCCCCTCCCCAGGCCCTCCAGGGGCATCTCCGCCCCCAAAAATCACACCATCCCTAGAACACTCGCGGTCCAGTGCGGAGAAATTTCGCCGGGGGCTGCCCAACTTCAGGTACCTGGCGGCTAAGCACCGGGATCGCGGAGTGGCCGCCCTCGTCAGCTATCTGGAGTCGGTGGTGGCGCTCGGATTTTCCGAGGACCTGTTCAACGAGCAGGAGTTCGTGAGCGAGGGGGGCGCGCCATGATGCCCGGCGTGGGGGTGGATCTGGTGCCCGAGGCCCGCATCGCGCGGCTGCTGGCCAAATGGGGCGACGCGGTGGTGGAGGAGCTGCTGACGGAGGCCGAGGGGCGGCAGGCTCCAGAGTCCCTGGAAGGGCGCGCGCGCTTTGTCGCGGGGCGCATGGCCATGAAGGAGGCGGTGCTGAAGGCGCTGGGATGCGGAACCCGTGTCAGCTGGCGCGACATCGAGATTGCCGTGGATGAATGGGGGGCGCCGCGGGTGTCTGTGCGCGGCGCCTTGGCGCGCACTTGGCTGGGCGGCCGCGAGCTGGCCGTCGCGC
>DAHWHV010000122.1 GCA_027335545.1 Clostridia bacterium | reverse complement strand
GTCGCACGCCCCGGGCAGTCGCCACGGCCCCGACGAGGGCCCGCCGGGGCCGACCCGTCCCCCCGCGGGACCAAAGCGGCGGGGGCTCCGCCGCCCACGACGCCCCCCAGGCGTTTCGCCAGCGGCGCCCGCCGACCCTCCTGGCCCGGGGCTCCCCGCAGGGCTGTGTCAGTCTCCGTGAAGTGCTTGGGCCACAACCGTCTCCCGCCGCGGGCCCAAGTCGCGGCGTCCGTCGGCGACGCACCTGGTCGCCACGGGTGCTTCGGGGCGGCCGCTCCCCCCCGACCCTTCTGCCGCAAGCCCCAACTGGCCGAGGGCGGACCGCGGACGCGGCGACCACCACTTCGCCCTGTGGGCCTCCTGGCCGAAGGGCCCCCTCGGGAACGACGCCACCCCGGGGCTCCCCGTCCGGCCGCGGGAGGCATCAAGCGACGGGCCGGCCGGTCGGGGCCGCCGTCCCCGCCCCCAGACGATCACCGCCCCCGGAGCGGCGGATGCGGGGCCCGCGCGGGCACGGCCTCACCCGCGGGCGGCGGGGCTGTGCGGGGACGCGCCGCCCCCTCCCACTGTGCGGCGCCTCGGCGCGCCGCCGCACCGGCGCCTCGCGCAGCCACGCCGCCGCGCGCCGAGGCCCCGTCGGCCACTCCCCCGCCCGCCGGTGCACCTGCCACACTTGCTGTGGCCCTGCGCGCCGGCGCCCCCTCCGCCACGCCCCTGCCTGCTGCCGCACCCGCCGCTGCGCCCCGCGCCCGCACAGGCGCCGGGGTGTCCTTGGTCGCCGCGCGGGCCGCGGCGACGAAGGACACCCGACCGCTCTCGCGCTCCAACCGGAGCCGCGCCTCGAACTTCTCGCCGCTGCGCGACACGAACCCCTTCACCACGCGCCGGGTCTGTCCCAGCGTCAGGAGCTCGCGGGCCTGCGTGGTGGTGAGCGCCTTTCCCGCCAGGCGCTTCCAGACGATGAACCGGCACCCGCCGGCCTCGGGGCGCCAGTTGGCGCAGCCGAACCCCGTCCGCCCCTCCACGACGGAACCGCCGCAGCGCGGGCAGACCCCGAGTACGTCGCGGGCAGCCGGCACCGGCGCCGCCCGCGCCTGGGCCGCCACATCCGCGACGATCCGCCGGGTCAGGTCCGCCAATCCGCCCAGGAACGGCTCGGCCTCGGCGCGCCCGGCCTCGATCTCCCGCAGCCGCCGCTCCCACTCCCCCGTCGTCTCCGGCTGGCGCAACTCCGGCGGCGCCAGCTCCACCAGCCGCTCCCCCCGCGGTGTGGGCAGCAGGGACCTCTTGTCCCGCTGCACGTACTCCCGCTTGACCAGGGTCTCGATGATCGCGGCCCGCGTGGCCGGGGTGCCCAGTCCCCGCTCCCGCATCGCCGCGGCCAGTTCCTCGTCCAGCACCAGGCGGCCCGCATGCTCCATGGCCCGCAGCAGGGTCGCCTCGCTGTAGCGGGGCGGGGCCTTGGTCTGCCGGGCCTCCACCTTCGCCGTCCGGCAACGGCAGGCCATCCCCGCTTCCAGTCCCGAGAGGTCTCCGGCGCTCTCCGCCGCGTCCTGCCCGTCCCCCTCCGTCTGCGCCGGCTCGCCAGAGGCGGCCTTGCGGGCGCGGGGCCTGGTGCCCGGGGGCTCCGCGGCGGCGGGGGGCTCCACCTCCCGCCAGCCCGGCACGACCAGTTGGCGCGTGCGGCTGCGGAAGGTCTCGCCGGCGACCTCGGTCACCGCCTCGGCCTCGTCGTAGCCGGCCGGGGGCAGCAGGGCCGCCAGGAAGCGGCGGAGCACCAACTCGTAGACCTGGGCCTCCGCCGCGCCGAGCCGTGCGGGGTCGGCCGGGTGCGCGGTCGGCAGCAGCGCGTGGTGGTCGGAGACGCCGGCGTCGTCGACCACCCGCTTGCCGGGGTGGGGCAGGTCCGCCGCGAGGCGCGCCGCCGCCCCCGCCAGGGACCCCTGGATCGCGCGCAGCCGCTGCGGGAAGGTCGCGAACGTCTCCGCCGAGACGTGCCGGCTGTCGGTGCGGGGGTAGGTGAGGAGCTTGTGCCGTTCGTACAGAGACTGCGCCGCCTCCAGCGTCGCCGCGGCGGTCAGGCCGTACCGGGCGTTGGCCGCCCGCTGCAGGTCCGTGAGGTTGAAGAGGCGCGGGGGGGCTTCCTCCGTCCGCTTCCGCTCCACGGAGAGCACCCGGCCACGGCCGCCGCGCACGGCGGCCACGACGCGCTCCGCCTCCGCCCGCGACCGCAGGCGGTCCGCGCGGTCCTTGAACCAGCGCCCGCCGTAGCGCGCGCCCTGATCCGCCTCGAACTCGGCCAGGACCACGAAGAAGTCCTCGGGCCGGAAGGCCCGGATCTCCGCCTCCCGGGCGCACAGCAGGGCCAGGGTCGGGGTCTGCACCCGGCCCGCGGACCAGAGCCCGCCGTGGCGCGCGGACAGGGCCATCGTGGCGTTCATGCCGACCACCCAGTCCGCCTGGGCCCGGGCCCGCGCCGCCTGCGCCAGGTGGGTCATGGGGGCGCGCAGGCCGGCGAAGGCGGCGCGGATCGCCGCCGGGGTGCCCTCGCTCAGCCACAGCCGGCGGGTGGGCCCCCGCCAGCCGCAGACCTCGGCGATGTACTCCCAGATCAGCTCCCCCTCACGGCCCGCGTCGGTGGCGACGACCACCTCCTGGGCCCGTGCCAGCAGGCCCCGGACCACCTCCAGGTGGTCGGAGCGCTCGGCCCGCGGCCGGAGGCCGAAGCGCTCCGGGAGCACCGGCAGCAGCTCCAGTCGCCACCTCCCCTGCAGTTCCGGCCGGTAGGCCTCCGGGGGCAGCAGCTCCACCAGGTGCCCGAGCGCCCATGTCCAGGTCGCGAAGCGGCCCTCGATGCAGCCCTGGGACCGGCGGGCGCCCGGGTCCATCACCCGCGCCAGATCGACCGCCACCGAAGGCTTCTCGCTCAAGACCAGGCGCACGTTCCCCACCCCCCACGCGCACCCCGCCCGCCCCGGCTCAGCCGGTCTTGGGCGCCGGCGGCGAGATCGCGCGCACGCCCGGGGCGGCGGACTCCGGGCCCAACGCCGCGATGGTCCGGCGGGAGGCGTGGTGGAACCCCGCGGCACCGGGCGTCGTCCGCCAGAAGGCCTCCGCGCTCGGATTCAGGTAGACGACGCGGGAGTCCCCGTCCAGGGCGACGACCGGGGTGGACAGACCCGCGTAGGGCCGGACCGGCTCCCCCTCGCCCGCCGTACCGCGTCCCTCCGTCGCCTCGCGCCCAAAGCGGCCCCGGGATTGTAGCATCGTTTGCCAGCCGGTGCCCGGCCCGCGTCGAACGCCGTCGCTGCTGCGGCCCCGCCTCCCCCTCCCCGGGCCGCTCCCGGGCCGCTCCCGGGCCGCTCCCGGGCCGGCACCGCGCCCGGTCGCCGCCCC
>DAHWHV010000121.1 GCA_027335545.1 Clostridia bacterium | reverse complement strand
CCGCCAGTGGCCCGCCCGCTTCGCCGGCGGCGCGCCCCTCTGCCGACCGCGCCGCGTGGATCCCTCGGCCGGGCCGCCGGCCGCCCGCGGCCCTGCGGCCGGTCGGCCCAGGGCATGGTCGACCCAGGCGCCACCCCTCGGGGCGGGCGTGCCGGTCCGTCCGGGTTTCCCCCCCAGCCCGCCCCGGCGCAGCCGCTTGACACCGGACTGGGCCAGACTGATACTGCGTATCATTCTGCGGCCCGCCCCGGCCCCGTCGCGCGCGGGTGGTGGCGCCGCGCTCGCAAGGTCCCGAAGGGAGGCCCGCTGGATGCCCGCCCTCTGGCAGCCGCTGGCCCACCTGTCCCTGGGGCTGGCCCTGCTGACGGCGCTGGCCTTGGGCGTGGTCCACGGTGTCACCCCGGACGAGCACACCTGGCCGATCACCTTCAGTTACGCGATCGGCGGGTACTCCAGCCGGCGCGGCCTGCTGGCCGGACTGATCTTCTCCGCGGCCTTCACGCTGCAGCGGGCGATCGCCAGCGAACTGGCCTACCTGGCGCTGGCCCGCTGGCTCGAGGCGCCGGGGGTCGACGGGGTCGTCTACCTGGTGGTGGGCGTGGCGATGTCGCTGGCCGGCTGGCACATCCTGCGCGGCCGGGCGCCCTGGCGGCTCGCGCCGCGCGGCGGTGGGCCCGGGCAGGGCGGCGCGCCCGTGCCCCTGCCCCTGGCGGCCCTGCACGGCTTCATCGCCGGCTGGGGCTTCGGGGCCTTCGCGACCATCCTCTACACCGTCCTGGTCCCGGCGATGCCCTCCGCCGCCCTGGCCTGGTTGCCGGGGTTCTGCTTCGGTCTGGGCACGACGCTCGTCCAGGCGGCGGCCGGGGCGACCTTCGGCTGGTGGAGCCAGCGGCGGGGCCTGCCGCCGGACGTCGGTCAGCGGGTGGCCGCGCGGGTGGCGGGCAAGACACTGGCTTACGGCGGGCTGGCCTTCTTCGGCGGCGGGGCCCTGGCCCTGCTGCTGCCGGGCGTCGCCGACCGGGCCGTGATCACGCCGCTGCGCGTGCACAACCTGCACTCGCTCGGGCTGGGCTTCCTGCTGGCGATCGGCGTCGTGCTGGGGATCGGCGTGGTCTCGCTGCTCACCGAGACCCGCCGGGCCGCCGCGGCCGTGCGGCCACCGGAGGTGGCGGCGTGAAGGACGACGCGACCGAGCTGCTCGACCTCTTCGTCCGGCTGGGCGGCCAGCCGACCGCCCCGCGCCGGGCCATCCTCGCGGCCCTGCCGCGCCAGGGGCCCTTCCGTCCGGACGAGCTGTGGCAGGCGGTGCGCGCCGTGCACCCGGCGCTCGGGCGGGCGACGGTCTTCCGCACGCTGCGGCTGCTGCACGGCTTCGGGCTCATCGAGCGCGTCGCGGACGTGGAGGGCGGCCCCGGCTACCGGCTGTGCCTCGCCTGCGGCCGGGGCCACCACCACCACCTGCGCTGTGCGGACTGCGGCCGGGACACCCTGATCGAGGGCCCGCGCCTGCAGGCCGTCGAGGCGGCCCTGGCCCGCCTCCAGGCCGAGTACGGGCACACCCCGCTGGCGCATGAGTTGGACCTGGTGGGCCGCTGCTCGGACTGCCGGGGGCGGGGCGGCGACGGGGGAGCGCGAGGGTAGGGAGCGGGCGTGCGGGCTGCGAACCTGCGGGCCGCGCGCACGCAGCCTCTCTCCGTACGCACCTGCCCGCAGGGCGGCGAGTGAGGGGCCCGTACGGACGGGGGTGGGGCCGATGCCGACGGCGGGGCCGGTCTCCGGGGGCGCGGGTGGCGCACCGGGGGCCGGGGGACCCTGGGTGAATGCCTGGAGCGCCTCACCGCCGCGGACCTGGAGCCCCTGGCGCAGGCCGTCGCGCCCGCGCCGCCGCACGCCAAGGCCGCGTTGCTCCGGATCGTTTAGGCGTACGCGGCGCACGCGCCCGTGCGGGGCATGTGGCGCATGTGGGGTGTGGTGGCCGCCGCGGCCCGGGCGGGTCCGGGCGCCCAGAACCCCGTCCAGGCAGGCGGGTGCAGGGGGCCGAGCAAGGAGCCGGCCCCGTGGTGGCCGCGCCAGCGAGCCCCGTGTCCCTCCGGTCGGCCGGGGCCCGTCACTCCGGGCCCATTGCCGCGAGGAGGGCCTCCAGGGATGTCACGGCCAGTGCGGCCTTCAACCAGGCCTCCAGGACCTCCGGCCGCCGCTCCGCGCGCACGCGTTGCTCCAGGGCATCCGGCACGCCGCCCAGGCGCACCCGCACCGCCAGCAGGACCGACTCGGCCATGCCCTCGGCCCTGCCCTCGTGTCGACCCCTTTCCAGACCCTGCTCCAGACCCTGCTCCAGGCCCTTTTCCAGGCCCTTTTCCAGGCCCTCGCTGAGCAACTCGGCCAGCAGGTCCGGCATCTCATGCACCCCCCGCAGCAGCGTCGCCGCCTCCGCCTCGTCCAGCACGCGGCTGGCCAGACCCACGATCGCCGCCAGGCACCCCCGCCGCTCCGCGGCCTCCCCGATCCCGCGGGCGAGGCGCAGCGCCTCGGTGGCCGCCGCCGCGATCGACTTCTGCCGCAGCCCCATCAGCGGTACGAAGGCCAGGCGCACCACGTCGTTGCGGCTCAGCGCCTCACCGGCGGCCACCTTCGCCCCCAGGGCCGCCAGCACCGCGTCCCCGTCGTGCGCCCCCAGGTAGACGTTCTCCACCCGGTAGCGCGCGCATCCGGCATCCAGGGTGTCCGCCGCCTGCCGCACCGGCCCCGCATACACCACCACCGTGCGGATGCGGCGGTGGTCCTGCCGGTACAGCAGCGCGTCGTAGACCAGCAGGCGATCCA
>DAHWHV010000116.1 GCA_027335545.1 Clostridia bacterium | reverse complement strand
GGTGCCGTGGACCATCGCGGACCTCCGCGCCGGACGCGACGGGCCGCTGGAAGCCGCACTCGCCTGGCTCCGCAGCGGAGCATCCGTCCCGAGCACCCCGCAGCGGCAGCCGCCCGGCCTGCCGCCGGACTGACCAAGGAGGCGCGGCGCCAGCCCCCGGCTTCAGCCGCGGGGCGGAGGGCAAGCCCTTCCGCCGGCCGGCGCAGCGCCCCGGCCCCGATCGGGCCGATGGTCACCGTCGTGCGCCTTCAGGCGCCGGATGCGCCGCGTGGGCCCGCACCCCGCCCGCCTGCGCTCTGCTCGGTCGTCCGGAGGTTGCGACTGCGGGGATTGAGAGCGCGGCGGTTGAGGATGCGGCTCTGGAAGAACCGCTCTTGAAACCGGATCAGGGCCTCGATGTCCTCAGTAGGCCGCGATCGCCCCGTCGGTGCGGGGCTCGGTCCCCCCGGCCAGCACCCCGCTGACGGGGTCGCGCCAGATGATCTGCCCGCGGCCGAAGCCGCCCGGCTCCTCGGTCACCCGCACGTCGTGCCCCATGCCCCGGAGCGCCTCCAGCACGGGCGGCGGGGCGGGCTCCAGCTCGACCGTGCGCCCCTGGATCCACTGCCAGCGCGGGGCGTCGAGGGCCGCCTGGGGGTTCAACCCGAAATCCAGGGTGTTCATGACCACCTGCAGGTGCCCCTGGGGCTGCATGTGCCCCCCCATCACGCCGAAGGGGCCCACGGGCACGCCGTCGTGGGTCAGAAACCCCGGGATGATCGTGTGGTAGGTCCGTTTGCCCGGCTCCAGGCGGTTGGCGGCGGCCGGGTCCAGGGAGAAGGCACAGCCGCGGTTCTGCAGGCTGATGCCGGTGCCCGGCACGACCACCCCGGAGCCGAACCCCATGTAGTTGCTCTGGATGAAGGACACCATCGTCCCCGCGCCGTCGGCCGTGGCCAGGTACACGGTGCCGCCGCGCGAGGGCCGCCCCCCGGCCGGCGCCCCGGCCGTCGGCCCCACCAGGGCCCGGCGCTTGGCGGCATAGGCCGGGGACAACAGGTCCTCCACGCGCACCTGCATGTGGCGCGGGTCGGTGATGTAGCGCCGGCCGTCGGCGAAGGCGAGCTTGATGGCCTCGAACTGGAGGTGCAGCGTCCCGGGGGCACCCCACTCGCCGCGGGCGAGCCCGGAGAGGGTGTTCAGGGCCAGCAGCGCCACGAGCCCCTGGCCGTTGGGCGGCAGTTCCCAGACGTCGTAGCCCCGGTAGCGCACCGAGACCGGCTCGACCCACTCCGGCCGGAAGGACTCCAGGTCCGCCTTGCGCAGTTCGCCGCCGTGCGCCCGGGAGCAGGCGTCGATCCGGTCCGCCAAGTCCCCCTCATAGAACGCGCGGGCCCGCGACTCGCCGATGGCGCGCAGGCTGGCCGCATGCCCGGACGACCGCCACAGCTCCCCGGCGCGGGGGGCCCGGCCTGCGGGCGCGAAGGTCTCAAACCACGCCTCGAACACGGGGCCCACCAGCAGCCGCCGGTACGCCGCGCAAGCGGCCCCCCAATGCCTGGCCAGGACGGGCGAGAGCGGGTAGCCCTCGTCGGCGTACTCGCTGGCCGGCGCGAGGCAGTCGGCCAGCGAGAGGGCGCCGAAGCGGCCCACCAGCGCCGCCCACGCCGCCGGCGCCCCGGGCACCGTCACGGGGAGCCAGCCATGGAGGGGCATCCCCGCCGCCCCGGTCCTGGCCACGGCCTCGGCCGTCAGGCCCGCGGGGGCGGGACCGCTGGCGTTCAGGCCGTACATCCGGCCCTGGTGCCACACGATGGCGAAGGCGTCGGAGCCGATCCCGTTGGAGGTCGGCTCGACCACGGTCAGCGCGGCCGCGGCGGCGACGGCCGCATCCACCGCGTTGCCTCCCCGGCGCAGCACGGTCAACCCCGCCTGGGCGGCCAACGGCTGGGACGTCGCCACCATCCCGTGCCGGGCATACACGACCGTCCGCCGCGACGGAAAGGGGTAGTGCATAGGATCGAAGGACGTCCAGGGTGCATCGGACGTCACGGGACACCCCCTCGGGCTCGGAGTCGGCGGCGCTGACCGCGCTGCCTGGCCCCGGCGCGCCCGGGATCGGGAACCGGCCCCTGGCGGCGCGGGTCCGCCCAGCCGCCCCGACGCGGGGC
>DAHWHV010000095.1 GCA_027335545.1 Clostridia bacterium | reverse complement strand
GGCGGCGGAGTCGTTGCAGCGGCTGGGTCGGGGGAAGAGGGCGCCGCGCAGCCTGGGGCAGCGGCTGAAGTGGGCCGGGGTCGGCCTCTCGCCGGAGGCGTGGCAGGCCCTGCCCTACCCCCTGGGCGCCCTGGGCGCGGTGCTCGGGATCGCCGCCGGCCTGGCGGTGCCGCACTACCTGCCGGTCACGGTGTTCGCCGGTGCCCTGGTCGGGGGCGCGGGGCCATCGGTGTGGCTGTCCTCCCGGCTGACGCGGCGCCGGGTGCGGATCGCCGCGGAGATCCTGACCTACACCGAGTATCTGGCGATGGCGATGCAGGCCGGCGCCGACTTCCGCACCGCGGTTTCCCAGGTCGAGGAACGCTTCCCCGGGCCGGTCGCGGACGCGTTCTCGACGGCGGTGTTCACCTCGGCCATCGGGGGGGAACTCGACGACGGGCTGCGGGCCGCGCAGGCCACGCTGAGCAACCGCGACGCCGACGCGATCATTAGCGTGCTCATCAAGCAGCGGGTCTACGGGGCGCAGGGCGCGGAGCAGTTGCTGGAGTCCGTGGCGGCGGTGCGGCGGGAGCGGGTGGAGAAGGCCAGCCGCGCGGCGATGATGCTGCTGTTGCCCATCGCCGTGTTCATCGTCCCGGTGTTCTTCGGCCTGGTCCTGTACCCCATGCTCTCCCAGGCCATGGCCGTCCTGCGCTGAGCCGCGCGCCCCCATAGGGGGGATGTTTGCGTTGAAAGGGGGTGAGACGATGCGCAAGACGATGCAGCGGGTGCGTGCGTTCTTGGGTCGGCGGCTGGCGAATCGGCGTGGTCAGACGGCGCTGGAGTACTTCCTGCTGGCCGGAGCCGTGGCGATCCTGGTGGGGGTCGCGGCCTTCACCTTCGGCGGCAAGGTCGGGCAGACGGTGGTCACGGGCCAGAACTGCGCGGCCAACATCGCGACGACGGCCGCGGCGGCCACCGCGACGAACTTCAGCGGCACCGGGACGGGGCCCTGCTCGTGACGGATGGGGCGCCTGATGGCCCGGGTTCCGTAGTGGGGCGCGGCGGCCGGGGGCCGTCAGGGAGGACGACCCCCGGCCCCTGGGTGGGACGTTGATGGCACGGGCGGGCGGGGGATGGCCAGGGACGGCGCCCCCGCCCACGGCCCGCGCAGGAAGGGAGACGGTCGAGGTGCGCGTGATGGCGCTGGCGCGCCGGGTGCTGGGGCTGCTGGGGCTGCGTGCGATGGACCGCCGCGCTCAGACGGCGCTGGAGTACTTCTTGCTGGCCGGAGCCGTGGCGATCCTGGTGGGGGTCGCGGCCTTCACCTTCGGTGGCAAGGTCGGCAAGACCGTGGTCACGGGCCAGAACTGCGCGGCCAACATCGCGGCGACGGATACCGCGGCCACCGCGTCGACCTTCACCGGCACCGGGGTGTGCGCGTAACAGGCGAGGGCGGTTGATGGCACCGGCCGGGTGGGGGATGGCCAGGGACGGCGCCCCCGCCCACGGCCCCGGGCCCGCGGCGGGAGGGGGATGGTCGGGGTGCGCAGGATGGCACTGGCGGGGCGGGTGCTGGCGCACGTGGGGCGGCGCACGGCGGAACGGCGGGGGCAGGTGAATCCACCGTATTTCTTGCTGGCCGTGGCCGTTGTGGTCCTCGTGGGGATCGCGGTCTTCGCGTTCGGCGGTGCGGTCAGTAAGACCGTGGTCACGGGCCGGAACGCCAACACCGCACCGACGGCCGCGGCGGCCACCCCGACGGGACGCCCCGGCGGCGGGGTGAGGGCATAACCGGCGGCGGGGCTGTGTGTCGGCGCTGCAGGTTCGGCGGGGGGAGGTGATGGCGTTGACCGCTCTTGCCGTGCTGAACGGGCTCGCCGCGGCGTTGCGCGCTCGCCTGGGCGACCGCCGGGGTCAGGCG
>DAHWHV010000431.1 GCA_027335545.1 Clostridia bacterium | reverse complement strand
GGGCCTCGGAGGACCCTGCCCGAGGGGAGCCGTCCGACCAGGGCCGGGGGGCGCGAGAGGGACGGGGCTGCCCGCCCGGGGCGGGGAGCCGGGGTGCAGGGGCCGACGGCCGCGAGACCCCGCCGCCTCACGGGCACCGGGGGTCATCGCCGTGGGGCCGGCCGCCCTCCTTCCCTGCGGACCCCGTCTGCCTCGAACCGCCCTTCTCCCCCGCCTGCGGGGGGCGCACCGCCGGCCCAACCGCTTCCCCCGGACCCGCTTCCCCCGCGCCCGCTTGCTCCGGGGCCGGTGCCCCTGGGTCGGGTGCCCCCAGGTCGGGTTCCCCCGGCAGCGCTCCTAACTCGACCCGCCCCGAGGTCCCATCGACGGTGACGAACTGGCCGTCGCGGATGCGCTCGGTGGCCCGCGCCACCCCGACCACCGCCGGCAGGCCATACTCCCGCGCCACGATGGCCCCGTGGGAGAGGGTCCCGCCGATCTCCAAGACCAGGCCGGCCACGTTCGGGAAGACCGGCGTCCAGCCCGGGTCCGTGGCGCGGGTGACCAGGATGCTGCCGCGCGGTACGGCGAGCGCCGCCTGGAAGCTCGTCACCACCCGCGCCGGCCCGCGTGCGCACCCGGGGCTGGCGGGCACCCCGGTGAGTGCCCCCGGGGCGTCCGCCCCGGGGGCACGGCCGACCGGGCGGCCCTCGGGCCCCAGCACGGCGGGGGCGGCGGTGCCCTCCCAGTGCCGCCGCCAGGCGCGCCGCGCGGCGCCGATCCCGGCGAGGTCCAACCCAGCCGCCTCCGGGGAGCCGGCCTCCACGAGCCGCGCGAGTTCGTCCACCGTGAGGAAGAAGACGTCGTCGGCGGCGCCCAGCCAGCCCCGTTCCGCCCAGGCGGCCCCGAGCCGGGCGAGGAGGCGCCGGACGGGCAGCAGCAGTTGGACGGCATGGTCCTGGCCGTTGTCGCGCAGGCGCACCAGATGCTGGGTTCGCCGCAGGGCCAGTCGGAAGGGGGCTCGGAGGGCAGGGGGCAGTCCCGCGCTGACCGCCGCCACCGCCTGTGCCTGGGCCCGCCGCTGGCGGGCGGCCGCCTCCGCCGGGTCGGGGCCGGGCGCAGGCAGGTAGGCGAGGATGGCCTCTATCAGGCCTGCGGGGGCCTCGGCCCAGCGGGGGTGGAGGAGTTCGGCGGCGTGGGGACAGCGGTGGCCATGGCGCGCCAGGAAGGCCCCGAAGGCATCGAGCCAGGCCTGGGCGGCGGGCGAATCGCCGCCGTCCCGCAGGTGGCGCAACAGCGACGTCGGCGATGCCAGGGCGGCGGGCGGCGGCGCCAGGGCGGCCAGCGACCCGGCCAACGCCCACAGCGCGGGCACCATGTCGGCGCTGTCGACCCCGCTCAGGCCCCCCAGGAGTTCCGGGACGGTGCGCCGCGGTGCGGCGCTGAGCCCCAGGAACCGGTCCAGCAGCGCGATGGCCAGCCCCGCGTGGACGCTGATGTCGGCGTGGAGCCGGAAGGCGCGCGCACAGCGCGGCCGCCACACCCGCGCCAATTCCAGCCAGAGGTCCCCGTCTGGGCCGTCCCGCAACTCCCGAGCCTGAAAACCCTGGACCTGGGCCTCGATGTCCGGAAAGAGCCGCAGGAACGTCCGCTCCGCCCGCAGACGCTGCACGGCCAGCCAGGCCATGCCGGGCGAGCGGCGCAATAGGCGCCACGGGTGCCAGCCACGCCGGGTGGGTGGGGAGTCGGGCACGTTGCCGGAGACGATCGCCTCGCTGACCGCCCGGGGCATCCCGTAGATCTCGGCGGAGGCATGGACCAGGGCGCCCTGGTTGAGATAGGCCCGGCCGTAAAACCGCCCGGTCCACCGGACACGGTCCAGCGTACGGCTGCGCACGTCGCGAAACGCGCCGCGGAACACGGCCTGGTCCAGTGGGGCGTAGAAGGTCCAGGTCAGCGGCGTCACCGGATCGGGCCAGCGTTCGCCGACGTCCAGCCGGGTCCAGAGATCGAACGGCTGCGCGCAGCCCTGCACGGGCGCCGCCCAGTCCTCGCCCATCCCCGGCGCGCCCTCGCGGGCGCCCCGCGCGGTGACGGGGCGGGACTGCAGGACCCAGAGCCGCCCGCGCGCCATGGCCCACTCGATGTCCTGCGGGCCGCCCAACGCCTCCTCGATCCGTGTGCCTAGCCGGGCCAGGGCAACGGCCTGGGCCCGAGACAACACGGGGCGGGAACGCCGCCGCGGCGGGATGGAGACCGTCCGGACTCCGCCGGCGCCGGCGACGAGCATCCCCCGCCGGTCCCCGAAGTCCCGGGAGAGGATGCGGCCGCTGGTCTTGTCCAGGACCAGCGCATCGGGAGTGACGCTGCCGGAGACCACCGGCTCGCCCAGTCCCCAGGCGGCGTTGATGACCACCCGCTCACGGGAGCCGCTCACCGGGTCGGCGGTGAAGAGCACCCCGGCGCACGCCGCCGGCACCAGGACCTGCACGACCACGGCCATCGCCAGGTCCGAGGCGTCGACCGCACGCCGCGCCCGGTAGGCCAGGGCGCGCGCCCCCCAGAGACTCGACCAGCATCGGAGCACGGCGGCGTGGAGCTCCTGCCCGCCGCGGACACCCAGCACGGTTTCCTGCTGGCCGGCGAAGCTCGCCGCGGGGAGATCCTCTGCCGTCGCGGAGGAGCGGACCGCCAGGGCGGTGGTCTCCCCGCCGGGCAGCGAGAGCACCAACCCCTGGTGGGCGGCACGGATCGGGACGGCGAGTTCGGGGGGCAGGGGCGCCCCGGCGAAGCGTCGGCGGATCACCGCCGCGGCCGCCTCGCAGGCGGCCGGCCCGTCCAGGTCGCTCCCGCGCAGGGCGTCCTCGATGGTCGCGCCCAGGGCGTGGCGCGCCACGAAGGCCCGGTAGGCCGCCGTGGTGATGACAAAGCCCGCGGGGACGGGGAACCCCGACCGCACTAGGCGGCCCAGGCCGTGGCCCTTGCCCCCGGCCGACGCGGCGGTGACGGACGGTGACGCCAACGGCAGCACCCAGGACTCGCCCATGGGACACGCCCCCCCACCGGGTCCCCCACGCCGTCAGGGCCGCGTGCAGCGCCCCCCGGCCGCCCCCCGCCCGCCGCTCGGCTGCCCGGACAGAGGCCAGCGGCCGCCAGGCGCGGCTCGTGCGGCGACCGGGCGTAGGGCGGCCGTGTCCGCGCTGGC
>DAHWHV010000061.1 GCA_027335545.1 Clostridia bacterium | reverse complement strand
CCGGGCGGGGGCCCGGCGGAAAGGCGGGCGCCACCCCCACCGCCCCACCGGCGGCGCGGCCCGCGTCCGGCCCGGTTCGCCCGGGCACCCCGCCGCCGCGCAGAGGGGGGAAGCAGCGGAGCGAAGCTCGCCTGCGGCGAGCGGTGCTCCGCTGCGGAGCGAAGCAGCGGAGCGAAGCTCGCCTGCGGCGAGCGGTGCTCCGCAGCGGAGCGAAGCAGCGGAGCGAAGCTCGCCCGCGGAGCGAAGCTCGCCCGCGGAGCGAAGCTCGCCCGCGGAGCGAAGCTCGCCTGCGGCGGAGCGAAGCTCGCCTGCGGCGAGCGGTGCTCCGCTGCGGTTCGCGGGCCGGCATCCGGAAGCGGGTGCCGCAAGAGTCCTCTCTTGCGGCACCCGCCAGAGAAAGGTGGGATGGCATGTCGCGGCCGGATGGGCGCGCTGCCGGGGAGTTGCGGCCCGTCAGTCTGCAGCGGGGCTTCCTCAAGCACGCCGAGGGGTCGGTCAAGGTCGAGTGCGGCGACACGGTCGTGGTCTGCACCGCCTCCGTGGAGGGGGGGGTGCCGCCCTTCCTGCGCGGCTCCGGGCAGGGGGGGATCACGGCGGAGTACGGGATGCTGCCGCGCAGCACGCACACGCGCACGCCGCGCGAGGCCAGCCGCGGCCGGCAGGGGGGGCGCACCCACGAGATCCAGCGCCTGATCGGCCGCTCGCTGCGCGCGGTCGTGACCATGGCGGCGCTGGGCGAGCGCACGGTCTGGCTGGATTGCGACGTACTGCAGGCGGACGGGGGCACGCGCACGGCCGCCGTGACAGGGGCCTTCGTCGCCCTGGTCGACGCCCTGGCCGGGCTGCGCCGCCGGCGCGAGCTGGCCTACCTGCCCGTCGCCGACTGCCTGGCGGCCGTCAGCGTGGGCATCGTGGGCGGCCTGCCCGTCCTGGATCTCGCCTACAGTGAGGACGCCCGGGCGGAGGTCGACATGAACCTGGTCGCCACGGGCGCGGGCCGCTTCGTGGAGATCCAGGGCACCGCCGAGCGGCGGCCCTTCGACGGCGACCAACTCGCCCAGTTGCTGACCTTGGGGCGGGCCGGCCTGGACCGTCTGGTGGCGCTGCAACGGGAGTCCCTCGGCGAGGTGGCGGCCTGGATCGGCGAGCCCGCGCCACCACCGCCGGCCCCGCACGGGGGGCGGTCCCCGTCGGGCCGGTAGCCGGGGCGGCCCCGGCGCCCCCCACCCTGCACCTGGCGACGACCAACCCCGGCAAGGTGGGCGAGTTGCGGCGCCTGCTGGAGGCCGCCCTGGGCGCGGAGGCCGCCACCCTGCGCGTGCTGGGGAGGCCGCCCGGGGCGGTGCCGCTGGTCGAGGACGGCGCCGATTACGCGGCCAACGCCGCGGCCAAGGCCAGCGCCGCCCAGGCGCTCGCGCCCGGGACCGCGGCGCTGGCCGACGACTCCGGGGTTGAGGTCGAGATCCTGGGTGGCGCCCCGGGCCTGCTGTCCGCGCGCTGGGCCACCGGACCGCGCGGTGAGCCCCTGGATGGCGCGGGCCTGAACGCGGCTCTGCTGCGGCGGCTGGAGGGGGTACCGCCGGGGCGGCGCGCGGCGCGCCTGGTCTGCGCCGTGGCCCTGGTCCTGCCCGGCGGGCGCCTGGCGACCGGCTGGGGGGAGCTGCAGGGCGCCATCGGCCTGGAGCCGCGTGGCCCCGGCGGCTTCGGCTACGACGCCGTCTTCGTGCTGCCCGACGGCCGGGCCCTGGGCGAGGTCGAGCCCGCCATCAAGGACCGCTTGGGCCACCGGGGGCAGGCCGTGCGGGCGGTCGCCGGGGAGTTGCGGCGCTGGCTGCGCGCCGTCCGGGCCTGAGGAGGGGCGATCCCCGGCCTCAGGCCCGGCCCCGGCTCCGGACTGCCCCGGCCTCAGGCCTTCCGCTCGGCCTCACGCCTCCCCCTTGGCCCCCTCTGGCCCCGGGCCTTCCCCCTCTGGCTCAGGAGGACTCGAACAGGGCGCTGACCGAGCGCCCGTCGTAGATGCGGCGGATCGCCTCCGCCAAGAGCGGCGCGACGGACAGGACGTGCATCTGCGGCACGCGCTTCTCGGGTGGGACGGGGAAGCTGTCGGTGACCACTACCGCCTGCAGGGGCAGCGCCCGTACGCGCTCCACGGCCGGCCCGCTCATCGGGGCGTGCACGCACCCGTAGACCACGCGGGCCGCCCCGCGCGCCAGCAGGAACTCCGTGGCCTTCTGCAGCGACCCCGCGGTGTCCAGTTCGTCGTCCAGCAGGATGGCGCTGCGACCGGAGACATCCCCGATCAGGTTGCGGATCTGCACCTCGGAGCGCACCCGCTGCTTGTCCATGAGCGCCAGGCCGGCGCCCAGCTTGCGGGCGTAGTTGCGGCAGAGGGCGGCGCGGCCCACGTCCGGGGCCACGACCACCGGGTCGGGCAGGGCCAGGCCGCGCAGGTGGTCGGCCACCAGCGGGGTGGCCGAGAGGTTGTCCACAGGGACGTGGAAGAACCCCTGGATCTGCGGGGAGTGCAGGTCCAGCGTCAGGATGCGGTCGATGCCGGCCGTTTCCAGCAGGTCGGCGACCAGGCGGGCGGTGATGGGGATGCGGCCCTCGTCCTTCTTGTCCGAACGCGCGTAGGGGAAGTAGGGCAGCACGGCGGTGATGCGCCGCGCCGAGGCCCGCCGCAGGGCGTCGATCATGATCAGCAGTTCCATCAGCCGTTCGTCCACCGGCGGGCAGGGAGTCTGGATCACGAAGACGTCGCGGGCCCGCACGTTCTCCCCGAGGCGGATGAACGTGTTGTCGTTGGGGAACTTGAAGCTCTCCACCTCGCCGACCGCGACCCCGAGTTCCGCGCAGACCCCGCGGGTCAGGTCGGGATGGGACCTCCCGCCGAGGACGCAGACCCCGCCGCCCGCCACCATGGCTTCGCTTTTGGACACCCTTCGGGACGGCGGCCCCGCGTGGCGCCAGCCGGCCCCTTTCCCCCCCAGTGTGCAGATGTGCCTGCCGCAACCCCCCGCGCCGCGCCGGCGCCTGCCGGCGCGGCGGCCCCCCTGCCCCGGATCCGGTCCC
>DAHWHV010000057.1 GCA_027335545.1 Clostridia bacterium | reverse complement strand
CCAACGTTCCTGCCAGTGAGTGAGGGCAAGGAGGCACGGCGGATGTCGAAGGAAGTCGTGGCTCCGGGAGACCTGTACAGGCCGCTGGACGACGCGCGGCTGTCCCGTTTCCACTGGCGCACGGTGCTCACGGCCGGGATGGGCTTTTTCACCGATGCCTACGACCTGTTCATCATCGGTACGGTGACGGCGATCCTCGGACCCATCTGGCACCTGACGACGGGACAACTGATGTGGCTGAACTCCACCTCCCTGCTGGCCTCCGTGTTGGGCGCCGTCTGCTTCGGCAGGCTCATGGACGTTTTGGGCCGCAAGGCCATGTACGGGGTCGAGGTCCTGCTGCTGACTGTCGGCGCCATCCTTTCCGCCCTGTCTCACAACGTCGGGCAACTGATCGTCTTCCGTGCCTTGGTCGGGTTCGGGGTCGGCGGAGACTACGCGACCTCGGCTGTCATCACGAGCGAGTATGCCAACCGCCGGGATCGGGGGCGATTGGTCGGTACCGTCTTTGCCATGCAGGGCTTTGGTCTCCTGGCCGGCCCGGCGGTCGCCGCCATCCTGCTGAGCGCGGGCGTGCCGCACGCCTTGGCGTGGCGCCTGATGCTGGGCCTGGGCGCGCTCCCCGCGGCGTCGGTGATCTACCTGCGCCGGCTGATCAAGGAAACCCCGCGGTTTACCCTGGGGGTCCGCGGTGACGTGCCGGGCACGGCGGCCACGGTGCGCGAACTCACGGGCGAGCGCGTCGACATCCACCCGGCGACTGGGACGGTGCCGGGCCGCCGGAGCCTGCTGCGCTCGCCCTGCTTTCTGCGGCTGGTCGGCACGGCGGGCAGCTGGTTCCTGATGGACATCGCCTTCTACGGCAACGGCGTCTCGTCCCAGATCATCCTCAAGGCCCTGCTGCCACACGCGACCCTGATCACCACCACCCTGATCGCCGCAGCCATCTTCCTTGTCGCCGCAGTCCCTGGGTACTGGGTCGCGGTGGCGCTCATGGATCGGATCGGGCGCCGCCGCATTCAGTGGCAGGGTTTCCTGGCGATGGCGCTGGCCTACGCCCTGATCTTCGTCGTTCCCGGCATCGTCAAACTGCCGCTGCTCTTCTTGGTCGTATACGCCGTCAGCTACTTCTTCGTCGAGTTCGGCCCGAACGAAACGACATTCGTCTATCCCTCGGAGGTCTTTCCTGTCGAGCTGCGAGGGCTCGGTGACGGGATCTCGGCCGCTGGCGGCAAGTCTGGAGCGTTCCTGGGAGTGTTCCTGATGCCCTTGCTGATCCAGGATCTGCACCTGTCCGGCACGATGGGGATACTGGCCGGCGTCTCGCTCCTCGGCGTGCTGCTCACCCTGGTCGCGTTGCCGGAGCCGAAGCAGCAGACGTTGGAGGAGGCTGCGGGCGAGGTTCCGGCCCGCGCCTGGAACGCCGAAGTTCGCGCCGGATCCGCGGGAGGGTGAGTCATGCCGACGCCACTTGTCTATTTTCTGTGCACCGGGAACTCGTGCCGGAGCCAGATGGCGGAGGGGTTCGCCCGCCATCTGGCCGGCGACCGGTGGGAGGTGGCGAGCGCGGGGATCGAGCCCTCAGTGGTGAACCCCTTGGCCGTCGCGGTCATGGCGGAAGTGGGGATCGACATCTCGCGGCAGGTGTCCAAGCCGATCGATCCGGAGTTGCTGCATCGCGCGGCCGTGATCATCACGCTTTGCGGGGACGCGGAGGAGCGGTGTCCGGTCACGCCGCCGCGGATCAGGCGGATGCACTGGCCGTTGCCCGACCCGGCCAAGGCCACGGGCAGTGAGTCTGAGGTCCGGGCGGCCTTCCGGGCGGTACGGGATGACATCGGCCGGCGCGTGGAGGCGTTGCTCTCGTCATGAGGCGGTCGCGGTTGGTCGTGCCACCCAGCGCGTGTCAGACAGGGGCAGGCCCGGGCCACTCAACTGCTCGGGCGACGGCGACGCCACCACCGACGAATGGCCACGGCCGCCCAGACGAGTTCGACCACGCCGAACGGCCAGGTTCCCGAGAGCCAGCCGTAAGCGGATGACGCCAGACAACCGACGCCGAACCACAACGTGAAGCGGGCCGAACGGGGTTCGAGCCAGTAGAAGGCCCAGTTCTCCCGAGCGTGTTCCCAGCCGCAAGGTAGAAGCCCGCAAAGTGCCGAGAATGATGGGAGGCGGCACTTCGGGTCCGGTACGGCACCCGATTGGACGGCCAGATTGGTGGTGACGGGACGAAGACGGGCCAGAGTGCCCACTCCACCAAGCGATCCGGCAACGACCTCGGCTGAGCGACCTGCCCCTGGGACGGCGTGAGACTCGCAAGAGACCGCCAGTTTGCGGCTTGGGGCAGCTTCGGGAGAACTGGGCCTGCTACTCACACCCCGAATCGGCCGGCCTGCCGCGTGACCCCGGCCCGGAGCGCCTGGTCCAGTGCCCGGGCGAATTCGGCTGGGTGTATGGCGTAGCCGGCGTGATGGCCGGGGAACTCGCGCGGCCCGTGGTCTTGCGCCAAGCGGCCGCCGCTCCCGTCTATCTCGGTGGAAGGGAGCGTGAGCCGCCGCGAACCCACACACCAAGGGGGCCTCGCCTTCTCTGCTCCCGTCTCGGATTCGGCGCCGGAAGACGCGGCGGACTCGCCCTCGCCGGAGGCCACGCCGGCCGTCGGCGTCGACGAAGCCCCGCTGCACGCCCGCGTCCTCGCCTGGGTCCGGCAGCGCGCCGAGCAGGGCTCCGTCCGCGTCACCGTCGCGCGCCTGGCCAGAGCGAATTGCAGACCCAGCCCGAGTCCGTGCGCGCCCACCTGCGCGCCCTAGCCGAGGCCGGGCAGATCGCCACGGCCACCGCCGGCCGCCAGGGACTGCACATCCATCTCGGCGGCGCGACCCCGGCCCGGACCCCGCGCCCCGCCGCCCGCACCGGTCGCCGCTACTGCCCGTTCTGGGGCAGGCATCCACCCCGGCCTGGCGCTTCTGCGGCGGCTGCGGCCAGGAACTGCGCCGCTGGCCGCTCCGGCCCGGGGCGCACGCACAGCTTAGCAGCGGGCCCACCCATGTGGGTTCGGCCCCCCGTCCATCCCGTGGCGAGCCGCGCGCCCGCTCCCGGCGCCACGCGCCCCCGCCAGGCGCGCCATCTCCCGCACCGGCCGTTCCCACCCCCACAACTCCGAGCCGGCGGTGGCCACCGCCGGCTCGGACGCCTGGCTCGGCCGCCACTTCGGTCACGACGACCTCTCCGCGCGCAGTGGCAGCGCCTGGCGGTGGCACACGCCCTCGTCCGCGCCGGAGCGCCTGCCGCGGCGTACGCGGTGAGGGGACGCGGGCAGCCGAGAAGAAGCCCGCAGGCGCGGCGTGCGGTCCCTCCCCCGGCCTGGTGCCCGGGGGGGAGCGGGTGCATCGGGGCCTCGCCCGGTCGGCTCCGATGGCCCGGGGAAGGGGGGTCCCTGCGTGGCGGCGCGGCGCTGGGTGGGGATCGATCAGGGCTTCTCGCAGATGGGGCTCGCCATCCTGGGCCCGGGCGGGGACGTGCTGGCGAGCGAGAAGACGCGGGAACCCGGTGGTGACGGGCACGACCGCGAGGTCGCCCTGGCCCGCCTGCGCACCCTGCTCGCCCGCGTGGAGGCCTGGCGGGACGTGCCGGTCCACCTGGCGGGGTACTGTTACGAGCAGTCGGGCGTGGCGCAGGCGTTCGCCGCGGCTGGCTGGCGCGTGGCGGGGACCAAGGGGCTCAACGACGTCCTGGGTGTATACGGGTTGACGGCGATGCGGGGGAACGTGGTGGTCGCCGGTTGCGGCACGTACTCCCAGGTGGTCTACGTCGACGACCACCAGGCCGTGCGCTGGCCCGGGGACGACGTGGCGGAGCGGTTGCCCGAGTGGCTGCTCTCGGGGCGGGCCTATTCGGGGTTGATCGCGGAGCGGGCCCGGCAGGGTGCGGACCCCGCGATGGGGGACCTGCGGGCCGCGGTGCGGGAGATGCTCGGCGCGGCGCCGGTGGAAACGGCCCCGCACGCCTGGAACGCCCTGGGCCGGCTCCTCCCGGGACTGCTGGACGATCCGGGGACTCGGGCGTTCCTGACCCGGGCGGCCGCCGCCGTCCTGGCCACCCGCGACGTGCTCTGGGGGCACTCGGGGGCGGCGCGGCCGCCGGAGGTGGCGCTCGGCGGCGGCGCCGTCCGCGACGACCGCCTCTGGGCACCGCTCGCCGGACTCCTGGCCGCACAGGGGGCGACCGTCGCTCGGGTGGAGGGCGACCCGGCGGTCGGCCTAGCCCGGTTCGCGCTGGCCCATCCGGAGGCGGACGCCTGGGCGGTGATCGGTCTCCGGCGACCGGCTTGGCTGTCATAGGGGAAGGTGCGCACACCCCCGCCCCCAGGGGACGGCCGGGCGAGGGCACGGTGGTGGGCGGCGAGGGCCGGATCGCCGTGGGTCGTCGCGGATCGCGCAACCGGACGGCCGGTCCAGGTCCCGCTTCGGCCGCCGGGAGAATCGGCGCCAGCCCCCAGGTGAACCTGGGCAGGGGCGCCCGGGGGCCGGCCCGGACCGCGCCGGCGGGGGCAGGCGCGCCTCGCGGCGTTCAACCCTGGCCCGAACGCCGGGGATGCCGAACTCGGTCGCTGAGCGCTCAGGCGGGTGATCGCTGACGGGCTCGTTTCGCCTATGATGGCAGGGACGAGCCGGACGACCGAAGGAGGCACACCGACACATGGGCCAGCCGATCGTCCACTTCGAGATCATCGGCAAGGACGCGCTCAAGCTCCAGAAGTTCTACGCCGACCTCTTCGACTGGCAGATCGCGCCCCCGACCGGCCCCGAGATGGGCTTCTACGGCATGGTCGACGGCGCCTCCAGCGGGATCGCAGGCGGCATCGGCCAGGCGCCGGACGGCCAGACGCGCGTCTCCATATACGTGCGGGTCCCCAGTCTCCAGGCCACGCTCGATCGCGCGGTCTCGGCAGGGGGCAGGATCACCCTCCCGCCGCACCAGATCCCCGGCGGCCCCCGGATCGCGCTGTTTGCGGACCCCGACGGCAACGTCACGGGGCTGCTGGAGGGATAGGGGATCGGGGCCAGCGGTTTGGGCCGTGAGGCGTGTTGCCCCCCCGTCCGCTCGCCCCCCCCCGCCCCGAAGGCGCCGACCACCCCACCCACCCACGCTGCGGGCCGGCGCTCCACCGTAACCCTGGCGGTGGACATGGATGCTGCCGGTGAGCCGGAGGGTGTAGCTGCCAGCCTCAGGATCGGGGGGCGCCGGGCCCTTCCCGGCCGACCGCCCCTTTCCCGGAGGCCCGCTCCAGGACCACCGCACCGGCATCGCTATGCAGGCGGAGCCCCGGGTCCCTGGCCTCGGCCGACTGGAGCCAGATGGTGCGCGGGCTGTTGCCACTCCGGAGCCCCCAGTCGTCGTCCAGGGACCCGCTCCAGCGCACCTCGCCGTAAGCCCGTGGTGGCGCTGACCCCGGGGATGCGGACATCGGGCGGAACCCGCAACTCCACCCGGCCGGACAGGCTGCGCACCTCGCCGCATACGGCAGCCTCCGCGCCGATGTGCACCGTCGTGTCCCCGTGGCGGTGATTGACCGAGAGCGCGCCGCGGGGGGCTTCCAGCGTCAGGGCCACGCGGCCGAGGTCGAGCTCGGCGGAGCCGTCGAGCTCGGACACCGTGACCTGAGCCGCCGGGCCGCGCCAGCAGCCCCCCTCTTCCCACTTTCCCGTCCGGCAGCTCGTCAGTCGCTGGCGCAGGGCGCCGCGGAGGCCGGCGACGCGCTCCAGGTGCGCCTCCCAGAGGGTCAGGTCGCCGGCGTGGCGCTCGGCGGATACCGCGGCGCTGCCGACGCAGACCACATGGGCCTGGGCGTCCCGCAGCGCGACGCTGCCCGTCAGCCCCAAACTCGCGACCGCGACCGTGCAGCCGGCGGGCACCTCCAAGGTGAGTGCCCCCCGGGCCTCCGGCCCGTGCCAGCCGCGGTCGGAGGTGTGATTGCTCCAGAGGACGGCGGACAGCTCGGCCCACTGCGCGCGATCCTCCACCCCCACCCAGGCGCCATGGACCCGGGAGCTGACCAGGGAAAGCCGCAGGGCGGGCGCCTGTAGCGCCGCGCGAACATGAGCAGCCACACCGCTCCCGTCGGCCGCGGCGACCTGCAGACCCTGGCGCACTGACGCCCACCACTCCCCGGTGGTCTGGACCTCCGCCTGCAGGCCCCCGTCGGGGGTTCCGCGGGTGCCGGTGAACAGTGTCCCGAGCCGCGGTCCAACCTCCAGGGCGTCGTCCACACCGTCGGCGTGGAGGGTCACGGAGGAGAGGCCCTCCTCCCCCACCGCCCAGACGCTGCCGCGGAGGTGGAGCCGGCCGTCCGCCGACGGCACGACGTCAACGTCCAGCGGCACGCCGCAGAACAGGACGACGGGCCGCCCGTCCGGGTCATGCACCTCGTCGAGGTTGCGGCGGCGAACCGCCGCCAGCACCTGCTGCAGGCTGCGCCGCCCGCCGGGGGGCGCAGCGGGACCGCCCCAGGCCGCGCCGCGGGACAGCCTCGCCCGCAGGGCGGTCCTGCCCGTCTGCAGCCGGCCGCGTATGGTGGTGACGGGGGCGCCGAGGAGCCGGGCGGCGTCCCCGGGGCTCATATCCTGCAGGTAGCAGAGGGCGACCGCCGCCCGCTGGGAGGGGGGGAGGGCACGCAGCGCTTGGCGAACGGCCATGGTGTCGTCGGCGCCGTCCGGGGCGGCGGCGACGTCCGGCGGCCCGCCCACCGGCACCTCCCGCGCGGTGGCGCGCAGCCGGTCGTGGGCGGCTGCCACGGCGATGGCGCGGACCCACGCGCCGAAGCGGGCAGGGTCGCGCAATTGGGGCAGGCGGCACCACGCGCGCACGAAGGCGTCCTGCACCGTATCGGCGAAGTCGAGGTGCGCACCGGGCAGGGCGCGTCGGAGGTGCGCCGCCACCGCGGCGATGTGACGGGTGTAGAGGTCCCCAAAGGCAATGGTCTCCCCGGCCAGGCTCCTCCGGACCAAGTCGACGTCGGACTCCATGGGCATGGCCTCCTCCGGCCGGCTCATCTCCGCAGCGCCCCTTTCGGTGCGGGTCCGGCGCCTCCCGTCCCAGGCGCCCTCACCCCTGAGACGCAGGGGGCCGCCGGTTTGAAAAGGGGAGTTTGACCACGCATCCGCCGCGGCGCGTGGGCCCGTCAGGTGGGCGGCGCGCCACGCGATCCGCTGCTGGAAGTCCGCGCGGTCCGGCGGGGGGAGCGAGGTCGGGACGGCCCCAAAGGGGGGTGGACGGGGTGGTGGAGGGCGCCGCACTGCGCATCGCCGCCGCGGTCGGGTCCTGGTCCGGGATCGAGGCGCATCCCCGCCGTTTCGGCGGCACGGAATACCGCTTCCGGGGCCGGGAGATCGGCCACGTGCACGGAGACGCCCTCGTCGACCTGCCCTTCCCCGTGCGCCTGCGGGACGAACTGATCACCGCCGGGCGGGCCGAGCCGCACCACATCCTCCCTGAGACCGGTTGGGTGATCCGCCACCTGCGCCTGCCGGAGGACGTGGAGGCCGCGATCGCCCTGTTCCGGCTGCAGTACGAGCGGCTGGCCGCGGGGGCTGCCCCGCCGGCGGGGCCCATCGAGCCGCCCCCGTCCGCGCATTGAGGCGGTCGCCCCGCAGGAACCGGCACGCGTCGCCCTGCGCATCTGCGGATGCCTTTCCCAAAACGGTGGCGCCAGACGGCGGGCGCGGGTCCGGGGGACCGGGGTTGAGGGCACGGTCCCCCGCCCCTCAGAGCCCGGGGGCCGACGCCAGGAAGCGGGGCGGGCGGCGGGCCTGCGCCGCCTGCTCGAAGGCGTAGGCCAAGCGGATGAGGGTGGGCTCGCTGTACGCGCGGCCCATGAAGGTGATGTTGAGCGGCAGCTCCCCGACCCAGCCGGCGGGGACGCTGACCAGGGGGTACCCCGCGCGGGCGGCGGGCCCCGAGCTCCCACCCGCCTCCGGGGTGCCGTTGACCAGGTCGGTGATCGGCGCGGGCCCGCCCGTGGGGGCGAGCAGGGCGTCGAGGGCGTGGGCCTGCAGCGCGGCGTCGATGCCGCGCGGGCCCGCCAGACTCTGACTGCGCTGCAGCGCCGCGCGGTAGGCGGCATCGGTGAGCGGGCCCTTGGCCTCGGCCCGTTCGAGGCTGTCCTGGCCGAAGTGGGTCAGCTCCTCCGCGGAGTGCGCGACGTTGAAGGCGATCACGTCGGCGAGGCTCCGCACGGGTAGGCCGGTGCGGCCCGCCAGGTAGGCGTTCAGGTCCGTGCGGAACTCGTAGAGCAGGACCTCGAACTCGGAGCCGTCCTCGCGCATCTCCTCCGCCGTCGGCAGCCGCACCGGGTCGACCAGCACGGCGCCCGCGTCGCGGAGGGTGCGGAGGGCCGCCTCCATCACCGCTCCGCACCCCGCGATCCGCTCGGCATAGGTGCGCAGGATGCCGATGCGCGCGCCGCGGAGGCCGCCCGGGTCCAGGCAGCGGGCGTAGTCGGGGGCTGCGGGGGCGCGCGCCGTGGCGGGGTCGCGCGGGTCCGGGCCGGCGAGGACGGCCAGGAGCGCGGCCGCGTCCGCCACCGTGCGGGTCATGGGCCCGACGCTGTCCTGGCTGTGCGCGATGGGGATCACCCCGGCGCGGCTGGTCAGCCCGACCGTGGGCTTGAGGCCGACGACCCCGCAGGCGTTGGCGGGACTGACGATGGACCCGTCCGTCTCGGTGCCGACGGCGGCGGGCGCGAAGCCGGCGGCGACCGCCGCGGCCGAGCCGGAACTCGAGCCGCTGGGGTTGCGGTCCAGGACGTGGGGGTTACGGGTCTGCCCTCCCCGGGCGCTCCACCCGCTGGTGGAGCCCGAGGAGCGGAAGTTCGCCCACTCGCTGAGGTTGGTCTTGCCCAGGATCACCGCGCCGCCGGCCCGGAGCCTGGCGGCCACCGCGGCGTCGCGGGCCGGGGCCGGCCCCACCAGCGCCAGGGACCCGGCCGTCGTCAGCATGCGGTCGGCCGTGTCGATGTTGTCCTTGAGCAGGACGGGGATGCCGTGGAGCGGGCCGCGCGGGCCGCGTTGCCGGCGCTCCGCGTCGCGTGCCTCGGCGATGGCCGGGGCGTCGGGGTTGAGTTCGATCACCGCGCGCAGGCAGGGGCCCGAGCGGTCCAGGTCGGCGATCCGTCGCAGGCAGAGGCCGGCGAGCTCGGCCGCGCTCAGGCGGCCGGCGGCCATGGCGGTCTGGAGTTCGGCGAGCCCCGCGTCGTGCAGGTCCGGCATGCGCCGAGGGTTCGCGGCGGGGTGGGCCCGGGCCTGCGGGAGGGCGTTGGGGCGCAGGGTGGCGTCATTCTCGGCGAAGCGCTGGAGTCGGAACCGTTTTCGGTCGCGGGCCGAAGCCGCGGCGTACGTGGGCGATGCGGGGGTGGCCACGGCGGCTTCTCGGAGGGCGCTGTCCCCGCAGCCCTTCTGCCACAATCCCAGCTCGTCGCAGGCCGGCCGCGGCCACCGTCACCTCATCCGCCGGGTCCTCTGGCCGAAGGGCCCCCCTCAACGGAATGACGCCACGCTGGCCGGGTACGGGCCCCCGCAGGAGCCCCGGCCGCGGGCCCGAAGCCCCCCGGGAACGATCCGGCAATGGGGGGCTGCAGTTGGCGTTCCACCTCTCCGCCTTGGGGGACGAGGCGGCCGGCCCCGTGCCCGCGCAGTGCGCGGCCCTGCGGGCCCTGGGCCTGCGCCACATCGAGGTCCGCGCCGCCGGCGGCCAGATCCTGGTCGATGCCGCGCCGGACGCGCTGGAGGCCACGGCCGAGGCCGTGGCGGCCTCCGGCCTGACCGTCAGCGCCTACGCCTCGCCGCTCGGCAAGGTCCGGATCGACTCGGACCTGCAGGCCCACCGCGGCCGCTTCTCCCGCGCCCTGGAGGTGGCCCGGCGCCTGGGGACCGCCAACGTGCGCATCTTCACCTTCCACATGCCGCCGGGGAGTTGGGCGAGCCACCGCGACACGGTCCTGCGCGAGTTCGCCTGGTTCGCCGCCGAGGCGGGGCGCGCGAGCGTGCGCCTGCTGGTGGAGAACGAGCGCGGCATCTACGGCGACACGCCGGAACGCTGCCTGGACGTCGTGGCGGCCACGGCCTCCGAGCACGTGCGCCTGCTCTTCGACCCCGCCAACTTCCTGCAGTGCGGCGTGCAGCCCTACCCCGACGCCTGGGAACTCCTCCGGGCGCATGTGGCCTACGTCCACATCAAGGACGCCCGCAAGGCCACAGGCGAGGTGACGCCGGCCGGCGAGGGGGACGGGCGCCTGCCCGAATTCCTGCGCACCCTGGCCGCCTCCGGTTACGAGGGGTTCCTCTCCCTGGAACCCCACCTCAAGGGGGAGGACCGCATGGGCCGGGCCGTGGCCGCCCTGCGCCGCGTGCTGGCGGCGGAGGACCTGGCCGCGGGGTAGGTGCGCGGCCCCGGCTACTCGGGGCCCGCTCAGGGCCGCAGCACGACCTTGGAGGGCGCGGCGCCCCCCGCCAGCAGCTCCTCGAAGGCGGCGGGGCCGTCCTCCAGGGGGCCTTCCCGCTGCCAGGCCCCCTCCGGCAGCAAGCCCTCCTGCAGCAGCGTCAGGGCACGGCGGAAGGTGTCGTCCCGGTAGCAGAAGCAACCGGCGACCGCGGTCTCGCCGCGCACGATCTCGTTGACCGGGAGCATGGACTCGGGCTCGTGCAGGCCGACGAAGACCACGCGCCCCCCGGGGCGAACGGCGCGCAGGGCCAGCCGCCGCGTCGCGGTCAGGCCGACCGCGTCCACCGCCACATCCGGCCCCAACCCGCCCGTGCGCCGCCCCAGCTCGGCCCGCAGCTCCGGCTCGGGGCCCGGCAGGGGAATGCCCCCCCAGGCCCGGGCCGTCTCCAGGCGGTGGGGGTTGGGATCTGAGACCCAGACGGCCCCGGCCCCCGCGTGGCGGAGGACGGCCAGCGTCAGCAGGCCGATCGCCCCGGCCCCCAGGATCAGGACTCCCTCCCCCGGACCGGTCCCGGCCTGCTCGACCGCCCGCAGCGCGCAGGCCAGGGGCTCGGCCATGGCGGCCAGGCGCGGCTCCACGGCCGACGGCGCCGGGTGGCAGGCGCTGACGGGCACGGCCAGGAGCGTGGCGAAGGCCCCCGGGCGCGCGGCCCCGATGATGCGCCGCTCCGGGCACAGGTTGCGCGCGCCGCGCCGGCAGAGCGCGCACACGCCGCAGCTGAGCAGGGGGTTGACGACGACGCGGCTGCCGGGCCCGTACGGGCTGCCCGACGGCGCCTCCTCCACCACTGCGCAGAACTCATGGCCCATGATCAGGGGTGGACGCCGCAGGCTGTTCTCCCCCAGGTAGCCGGAGAGCTCCGAACCGCAGATGCCCACGGCCAGCGGGCGGAGCAGGGCCTCGCCCGGACCGGGGCGGGGTGCGGGGACCTCCTGCAGGGACAGGGCCCGGGGGCCCGTCCACACCAGAGCGCGCACGACATCCGCCCCCCCTCCACGCTCACGCGACCGCAGGCGACCCCGGCCGACACCGCGGCGGCGGACTCGCGCCACCTCGGCGGCCGACGCACCCGTCAAGCCACGCAGCGCTTCCGCCCGGGGGCCGGATCCCCTGCCACCACCGGGCGGGCGGGGGCCGCCCCCGACGCCCCCGGTCCGGCCGCATCGGCGGCCCCCTGCCCCGGCGCCCGCCCATCACCTCGCGGCCCCGTCAGCCAGGAACTCCAACACCTCGTCGCGGCAGGCCAGGGCGGCGGCGTAGCCGATCCCCACCAGGCGTCCGAACTGGGAGAAGTCCCAGGGCGGGACGCCGGCGGTCTCCGGTGCCAGCGTGAGCACCGGCACCCGTGGCGGGCGCCGCAGGCGGGACACGGCGGCGGTGATGTAGTCGGTCGAACGGCCGAGCACCCAGGAGAGGCCCACGCGCGGCGGTAGGCCGGGGGCGGCGCGGGCCACATCCACGGCGATGACGCGGTCCGCCCCCAGGGAGACGGCCCAGTCGACCGGAAGCTCGTCGCCGACCCCGCCGTCCACCAAGAACTCCGGGACCCCGCCCGGGGAGGCGCGTTGGGGGCTGAAGACGCCGGGCATGGCCATCGTCGCCCCCAGGGCCAACCCCAGGTCACAGGAGCCCACGATGCGCCAATGACCGCGCGGCGGCAGCCACGCGCCGTCCGGGCCGCGCACGAAGGCGACGGGCCGCAGCGCCGCCAGGTCCACGGCGGTCAGGGCGGTCGGTTGGCGCCACTGGGTGATCGCCTGCGGCGCGGGGCAGAGGCACACCAGGCCCTCCACAAAGGGCCGCGAGTCGAAGAGGCTGTCCGCGGGGGGCAGCGGGTCGTGCGGCAGGAGTTCCGCGGCCAGGGACACGGCGCGGGGGCGCAGGTACGCCAGCGGCCGGCGCCCCACCTCCGCGCCGTAGGCCAGCAGGGCCGGCAGCGTGCCGCCCGCCGCAAGCACGCCCGCCACCAGGCCGCCGGCGGAGGCGCCCGACCAGACATCGGGCACCAGGCCCCACTCCCCGAAGGCCTGCAGGACTCCCAGGTGGGCTGCCCCCATCAGGCCCCCCCCGCTCAGGGCCAACCCCCAACCCCAACCCATCGCCACCGCCCCCCCCGCCTCCGCCCCAGCCCCGCCGCGCCCGCCTGGCCCCCCCGGGGTGGCGGCCCGATCGGGACAGAGTACGCGCCGCGGGTACCGACGGGACCACGGCGGACGGGCCGGTGCCCCGCGGTCAGGCGTGCGGCGCCAGGGTCGAGCGGTGGAGGCGGCGGATGCGGCCCGCGACGACGAAGCCGTGGCGGGCATACAGCGGCACCAGGCGGTCCGCCGTGCGCAGCGCCGCGAGACCGAAGTCACGCGCGGCGGCGTCGCGCAGCATCACATCGACCACGGCCCGGGCCAGGCCCCGGTGGCGGTACTCCGGCAGCGTCGCCACGCTGAAGACGCCCGCGACGTCGGCGAGGCACCACAGGCTCGCTGCGGCCGCGGGGTGTCCGTGCCAGCGGGCGAGGTAGGTGTCCACCAACCCGCGGGGGTTGAAGAAGGCTGCGACCCCCCCGGAATCCCCGTAGACGCGGCGGATCACCCCGACCGCCTGCTCGTGGGTCTCGGGGTCGGGGCAGCGCCCCACGGCCAGGCCCGGGGCGGTGGCCGGGCCGGCGCGCAGACCGCCGAGACCACAGACCATCAGCACGTCGCTCCCGCGCTCCGCGAAGCCATACCCCCTGGCGGCCGCGACCCAGGCCTCGGCCTGGGGACCCGGCGGCAGGCGCAGGTCCGTGCCGCAAGCGGAGGCGGCCAGGGTCGGGGCCACGTCCGCCAGGCCGGCGACCGGGTCCGCGGCGGGGTTCTCCACCAAGAGGTTGTTCTCCATGCGCCCCGGGTCGCCGCGCCACCAGGCGCAGACCAGGGCGGGCGGGCGCCGCTCCAGCACAAAGAGGGGCTGCGGCCCGGCGGCCGCGCCCAGGGCGAGCCAGCCCGCGCACTCGCTGCGCCAGGCCCGCGTGGCCAGGGCGACGGCCCCCACCGCCCCTCCCCCCTCTCCTTTGGCTGTGGGGTGCACCGACGCCGGACGGTCGCCGCCGCACACCCGGGCGACCCGGGCGAATGGAGTCGACCACCGGCGCTGAGGCGCCCGCCCTGCCGCCCCAGCGCGAGCAGAGCCCGTGCGGTCCCCCCGCTCGGCACCACCGACCACGGGCGGGGCTGCCCCGACCTCCGCCCCAACGGCGCCCCGACGCCGCTCCCGGCCGGGGGACTCAGTCCCGGATGGCGCGGCGCTCGCGGTCCACCTCGGCGAACCAGTCCTCCAGTTGCGCCGTCAACCGGGCCACGCGTTCCGGCTCCAGGGCCGCCACATCCCGCTGCTCATAGGGGTCGGTGTCCAGGTGGAAGAGCAGGGGGGGCGGCGGGGCCGGGAGTTCGCGCACCGGTTCGGGGTTCCGGCAGATGTCCGCGAACGCCTCCGGTTCCTCCTTCAGGCGGCGGTCCATGGCCCCGTCCTCCGGCGCCAGCCGCATGGCCTCGCGGATGGCCGGCCGGACCAGCTTCCAGGGCCCGGAGCGCACCGCCGCGTTGCAGGTCGGCACCGGGGTGTAGCGGTTCCACTGCCAGAAGCGGAGCGGGTCGACCCGCGCCGCCTCCCCGCGCAGCAGCGGCAGGGCGCTGCGGCCATCCAGGGGCGGCCCGCCCTCGGCCGGGACGCCCGCGGCCGCCAGCAGGGTGGGGACCCAGTCGGCGAAGTGCACGAACCCGTGGCCGCGGCGGCCAGCGCCGGGCAGCCCCGCCGGCCAGCGCACGACGGCGGGCACGCGGATGCCGCCCTCGAAGACCGTCCCCTTCTGGCCGTTGAGCCAGCCGTTGAAGCGCCGGGTGGACATCTCCCCCTCACCGCCGAGTTGCGGGCCGTTGTCGCTGGTGAAGAGCACCAGCGTGTTCTCCCGCAGGCCATGGCCGTCCAGGGCCTCCAGGATGCGCCCGACCCCCTCGTCCATGCGCCGCAGCATCGCGTAGAGGATGGCCAGACCGCGGTTGCAGCGCCCCAGGAAGGGCCGCACGTCCTCCTCCGGGGCCTGGAAGGGGAAGTGGGGTGCATTGTATGCGACGTGCAGGAAGAAGGGGCGGGCCCGGTGGCGCCCGATGAAGCCCACGGCCTCCTCGGTCAGCACGTCCGTCAGGTAGCGGCCGTCGGCCGGCAGGACGGAGCCGTTGCGGTCCAGCCGCCAGCGGTAGTAGTCGCTCCAGCCACCCCGGAAGCCGACGAATTCGTCGAAGCCACGGGCGTTGGGGTGGTAGCGGGGATCCAGGGCCCCCAGGTGCCACTTGCCCACCAGGCCCGTGGCGTAGCCGGCGGCCCGCAGGCGGTCGGCGAGCGTCCGCTCGCCTAGGGCCAGCCGGTCCAGGCCGCGGGCCTCCAGGGTGTCCACCGCCCCGGTGCGGTGCGGGTAGCGCCCCGTGAGCAGCGCCGCCCGCGCCGGGGCGCACACCGGCGCCCCCGAGTAGTGCTGCGTGAGGCACAGCCCCTCCCCGACCAGGCCGTCCAGGACGGGCGTCCACGGACGCCCGTCGCCGAAGATACCGAAGTCCCCGTAGCCCATGTCGTCGGCCAGGATCAGGACGATGTTCGGGGCGGCTGCGGCCATGCGTCAACCTCCCAGGCACGCGAATCGGGGCGGGACGGCCCGCCGCGCCCGCGCGCGGGGCGGCGGGCCACCGGCCCCGGGCGGGTCCACCCGTGGCCCCCGGGGCGCCGGTTCAGGGCCGCGGCTTGGGCGCGGGGGTCAACTGCCCGGCGGCGACCATGGCGTGGAGCGGGTTGTCGGTGATCGTCAGGGGCAGGTCCACGCGCCCGCGCCGCCGGACGGACTCCCAGCAGCCGAAGATGACCTCCGTGCCGTTGAGGGCGTTGCGGGCGCAGAGCTCGGACTCCCCGCCCGTGCGCACCGCCCGCAGCACGTCGGCCAGGGCGCGCTCGATGTAGCCGGGGCCGTGCAGCCCCTCGTTGCCGCAATCCACGGCCTGCCAGCCGCCGCCCTCGTAGCGGCGGTAGCGGAGGACGGGCACCCCCTCGCCCCGGCGGCCGATCTCGATCTCCCCCTCGGTGCCGACGATGCGGTTGTGGCAGCCAACCGACCCGGCCACCACCCCGGTCGCCGCCGTGCCGAAGACGCCGTTGTCATACTGCCAGACGGCGTGGGCGGCGTTCTCGTTGTGGGCGCCGAACACGAGGTTCTCCGTGCGGTAGTCGATCTGCGCCATCACCCAGCGGGCCGGCCGCTCACCGACGAAGTAGGCCGACATGTCGAAGTTGTGCGATCCGTAGTCGTAGAGGTCACCGGCCCCGAACTCGACCCGCGCCGCCTGGCCGACGACCCCCTCGTCCAGGAGCTGCTTGGCCCCGCGGAAGGGGCGGCCGAAGCGACGCTGGTGGTTGAAGGTCAGGCGCACGCCGCGCCGCTCGCACTCCTGGGCCATCAGGCGGCAGGCGCCCCAGGTGTCGGCCATGGGCTTCTCGCAGTGGATGCCGCGCACCCCGGCGCAGGCGGCCTCGATGACCAGCGGGGCATGCAGGTGGGGCCAGACCGCCACGCTGACGACATCCAGCGGAACCGTCCGCAGCATCTCCGAGACGGAGGTGAAGACGCCGCTGGGCGGCACGTCCCACATCTCGGCGAAGGCCTGCGCGTTCTCCGCGGAGATGTCGGCGCAGGCGACGATCTCGCACTCCTCCGCCAGCGACTTGTACGCCGCGGCGTGCTGGTGGGCCATGCCGTACCCCTGCGGGCCCGCCCGCACCGGCTTGCGCCCGGTGCCGATGAAACCGACACGCAACTTGCCCAACACTCGGTCCTCCCCCACTCCGCGGCCCCGTGCCCGGCGCCGCTGCACCCCGCTCCCCTTCGTGCGTGGGCGGCCCATTCCTGCGGGGGTGGGCGCGGGCCCTGGGTGGCGTCCTTGCGGAGGGGGCCCTTCGGCCAGAAGGCCCACAGGGCGCAGTGTGGTCGCCGCGTCCGCGGTCCGCCCTCGGCCAGTTGGGGCTTGCGGCAGAAGGGCCGCGGGGGAGCGGCCGCCCCGATCCACCCGTGGCCACCCGGTGCGTCGCCGACGTACGCCGCGCCTTGAACCCGCGGCGGGAGACAGTTGTGGCCCAAGCACTTCACGGAGAAGGACTTCACCCTGGGCGCCGGCCCTGGGTCGGCACCCCCCTGGCCCGAGCAGGGGAGGGATCGGGAGGGGCAGGGATAGGGAGGGACGGGGAAGGGAGGGGCGGGGATAGGGAGGGACGGGGAAGGGAGGGGACGGGGAAAAGGGGCTAGGACAAGGAGCCGGGGCCAACGGGTCGCGAGCCCCACGGCGCGGGAAGGGGCGCGGCCCCCGAGCCCGCGCCGCGGGTCGGCTCCAGGGCCTCAGGCCATCGGGGTTGCGCTTGGCGCGGCTCCAGGCTCCAGGCGCAGCGGCAGCAGACGCCAGTAGTGGCGGTCCTCCGCGCCTTCGCGCCACCCGGCGTAGATCTCCTCCCAGGTCAGGCGGCCGAAGTGCGGCTGGAGGGAGTCGGGCGCGACCGGCTCGTCGGCGGGCTGGTAGCGGTAATCCACCGAGAGGCGCATCCGGCCGCGCGTCCGGTTGGGCAGGGCGCAGTGCACGGTGTGGCTGTGAAAGGTGAGGACGTCGCCCGAGTGCAGGTCGCCGCCGACCCAGCCGTAGGGGAGCGCGGCGGCCGCCACGGCGCGGCCCCCGGCGCCGGCCGCGGGGTGAGTGGGCAGCAGGGCCTCGCGCTGCGAGCCGGGCATGAGCGCGATGCCGCCCAGGTCGGCGGGGCAGTCCCCCAGCGGCAGCCATGCGGTCCAGGTCTGGGCGGTGCCCCGGATGTGCAGGGCGTCCTGGTGCGCCGGGGTGGCGTGGGCGTTGTTGCGGGGGAACATCACGCGGGCGATGTTGCGCGGGTGGGCCAGGACGGGCCGCGCGAAGAGCGCCTCGTACAGCGCCAGCAGGCGCGGGGTGCGAGCCAGGCGGTGGAAGGCCTGCAGGCGCTGGATGCGGTCGTAGACGGCCATGAACTCCGGCTGCCCTTCGATGAACGGCCCCGCGCCCGTCCAGCGGCCCTCGGGGGTGACCCAACCGGCCTCCTGGCAGAGCGCCAGGAGGCCGCCCCGCACCTCCAGGACCACATTGGGCGGGAGGAGCCCCCGCAGCAGCAGGTAACCGTCCTCCGCGGCCCGTGCCCGTAGCGCGGGCGGGTCCGCCAGCAGGGCCGTCGCGTCCCGCCAGCGGCCGATGCGGGGCTGTGCGTCCGCCATAGTGCCGGTGGATTCTCCGGCGCCGCTCGCCCCCCTGCGAGGCGACAGCGCCAGCCTCTGCGGCAACCGGGGTGAAGCCGCGGGGCGTTGGCCGCCGGCGGCCGGGCGTCTCCAGGGCGCTGCGCCGCCCCAGCCCCCAGCCGACGAGGCGCTAGGAGGCCGCTGCGAAAAGCCGCAGGCGGCCCCGGAACCGCATGGGGCGGTGGGTCACCAGGGACCCTGGCCACAACATCCGGATGACGGCGCCGCCAGGGCGGATTGTTGCAGCACCGGCCTGGTCCGCTGCCCGCCGACGCGGCTGCCACAGCTCGGCCTTCCGCCTGCGGGCGGCCACCGGAGGCCGGGGCGCGGCAGGGGTGGGGGCCCCGCCCCTGCGGCGGCCCGGGCGGGGGCTCGTGAAGGAGCGGCGGCCAAGCCCGCCCCGCCCTCACGCGTCGGCGGCCGGCTTGGTCCGTAGCGCGCGCAGGGTGCCGGCCACGGCCAGCAGCACCTCGGAACGGACATGGTCGAGGTGCCGGCCCTCGGTGACCCACACCTCGATCACGAAGGCCGTCCCCGTGGCGGTGATGTCCAGGAACCGCACCTGCGGTTCGCCGCGGATCGGCAGGGAGCGCGCGGCCAGGTCCCGCCCCAGGCCCTCCAGGCCGCCCCAAAGGTCGACGCTGTCGATGTCGTGCTCGGCCTCGGCGGCGACGCGCAGCCGCTGCGCGCCGGAGTGCGAGTGGTTGCGCACGATCGCCTGCAGGAGCACGGCGTTGGGGATCAGGGTCATCTGCCCGTCCTCGGCCACGCCGATCGTCTGCAGCAGGTTGACGTCGGTCACCCGCAGGCGGTTGGCCGAGGGCATCGTCTCGTGCGGCCGGGTGGAGGGCAGCAGCGGCATCTGCCAGCTGATCACGCTGATGTCGTCGCCGATGTCGAAGGGCCGCCAGATCACCAGGACGACCCCGGAGAGCACGTTGGCGAAGAGGGTCTGGCCGGCCAGTCCGATGATCACGGTCACCACGGCGCCGCCAAAGGTGATCTGGGTGAGCCGCACGCCCAGCGCCCCGAGCACGGTGGCCACGACCATCAGGTAGACCACCATGCGGATCAGCAGGCGGAGGAGGCCGGCGCGGCGCATGTCGCGGCTCCAACGGGCGGTGGCGAGGCGGTGCTCCAGGGCGTTGGTCAGGACATACCCCGCGGCCACGGCCAGCCCGGCCCGCAGCAGGTGGCGCGCCTCCACAGGCAGGGGCAGCCAGGAGAACGGCATCACCGCCCCGGCGACTAGGGCCATGGCGACCAACCAGCGCCAGAACTGGGCTCGCGCCTGCAGTTCCGCTCCCTCCCCCTTCGCTGGACTCCCCTGCGCTGAACTCGCTTTCTCTGGACTCCCTTGGCCCGACCGCTGGCCCCCGGGGCCGCCACCGCCCAGGACCCGAGCCCACCGGGGCCGGGGTCGCCGAGCCCGTCCCCGCCCCCGGACCGGCGCGCGGAGCCGGTGCCGCGGAGCCGGTCAGTCCCCCGCTCAGCGCCCAGGGACCCCGGGGCTGGTCATCGCCTCGGGATCCAGCACGCGCTCCAGCTGGGCCGCGGTCAGCAGCCCCCGCTCCAGGGCCAACTCCCCGATCCCCCGCCCGCCCGCCAGCATCTCCTTGGTCAGATCCGCGGCCGCCTCGTAGCCGATCAGGGGCGCCAGCGCCGTGGACAGGGCGGCGCTGCGCTCCAGCCAGTAGCGGCAACGGGCCGCGTCCGCCCGGATACCCGCCACGCAGCGCTGGGTGAAGGCGCCCACGCCGCCCTCGAGGATGGTCAGCATCCAGGCCAGGTTGTGGGCGATCACCGGCATCATCACGTTGAGCTCGAGCTGACCGGCCTCGCCGGCCAGGGCGATGGTCTGGTCGTGGCCGAAGGCCTGGTAGCAGACCATGTTCAGCATCTCGCAGAGCACCGGGTTGACCTTCCCGGGCATAATCGAACTCCCGGGTTGCACGGCGGGCAGCTCGATCTCCCCGAGGCCGGTGCGCGGGCCCGAGGCCAGCAGCCGCAGGTCGTTGGCGATCTTGTTCAGGTCGGCGGCGCAGGCCCGGCAGGCCCCGGACAGCCCGATCACATCTCCCATGGACTGCATCGCCTGGCGCAGGTCGCCCGCGGGGCGCAGGGGGTGCCCCGTGGCCGCCGCCAGGTGGCGCGCCACGGCCGGGATGTATCCCGGATCGGCGTTGAGGCCGGTGCCGACGGCCGTACCGCCGAGCCCGATCTCGCGCAGGGCCACCGTGGCCTGGGCGATGCGGGCCGCCGCCCGCTCGACCGTGCGGGCGTACGCGGCGAACTCCTGGCCCAGCCGGATGGGCACCGCGTCCTGCAGGTGGGTGCGGCCGGTCTTCAGGATGCCGTCGAACTCCACCGCCTTGGCCTGCAGGGCGTTGGCGCAGCGGGTCAGGGTGCGCAGCAGGCGGCCGCCCAGGTCCAGACCGATCAGGCGCAGCGCGGTCGGCACCGTGTCGTTGGTGGATTGCGCCATGTTCACGTGGTCGTTGGGGTGGACCCGGGCGTACTCCCCCCGCCGCCCGCCGAGCAACTCGATCGCGCGGTTGGCCAGGACCTCGTTGGTGTTCATATTGTGGGACGTACCGGCCCCCGCCTGGTACGGGTCCACGACCCACTGGCCCGAGAGGTCCGGCGTCCCCGCCTCCAGCGGGCCCGGCGCCGGGGCCAGCGGGACCGGGGGAATCTGGGCCAGCGCCTCCTCGGCGGCGCGCACGATGGCCCGGGCGATCTCCGCGGGTAGCCGACCCGTGTCCAGGTTGGCCAGGGCCGCGGCCCGCTTGATCTGGAGCATGGCCCGCACGAAGGCCGGATGGGGCCGCTGCCCGCTGACCGGGAAGTTCTGGACGGCCCGCGCCGTCTGGGGCCCGTAGTAGGCGTCGGCCGGCACGGCGATCTCGCCCAGGGAGTCGTGTTCCAGACGGAGCTCAGACGCGGCGGGCATGGACGGCGCCCCTCCTCCGCTCGCGGCGCCCGGGTTGGGGCCGGTGCCATCAGGGTAACACATCCCCCGAGGGCTCCGGCACCGGGGCGGGACGGCGGGCGGGACGGGCCCCCTGGGGGCGGGGGGGGGGCGGGGGACGGGCGGGGGCAGGGGGCGCATCCGGCGCACCCCCCCGCGACGGCGGAACCCAGACCGGCCTTCACGCGGTCTTCATCTTCGTGACGCAGACTCCTGGCGCAGACCCGCGGCGCAGTCCCGCGGCGCAGTCCCGCGGCGCAGACTCACGGCGTAGACTCACGGCAGAGACTCACGGCAGAGACCTCGATCCGCCGGCGACTCCCCGTCCTGACCAAGGGCGCGCGCGGAGGGGGGGCGGCGGGGCGGGCCCCCTCGGGCGCTACGGGCGATCGACGCACGTGCGGCCCGCAGGCACCGACGCCGGGCAGGGGGGATCCAGCGGTGGATTGGGAGGAGGCCCTGGAGGCCGTCCGCCGTCGGCGGTGGGATGGGCGGGCGATCACCGGGGTCACCGAGGACACGCGGCGGCTCGTCCCGGGGATGGTCTTCGTCGCCCGCCGGGGCACACACGTCGACGGGCACGACCTCCTGGCCTCCGCCAGGCAGGAGGGCGCGGTCCTCACGGTGGGCGGGCGCTCCGTGGCCCCGGGGTTGCCGGACGTGGTCGTGCCGGACCCCGGGGCGGCCCTGGCCCACCTGGTCGCTGGCTGGCACGGCGATCCGGGCCGGCGTCTCACCCTGGTCGGCCTCACGGGCACCAACGGCAAGACCACCACGGCCCACTGGGTCGCGGCGATCCTGGCCGCGGCCGGCCACGCCGTCGGTACGATCGGCACCCTCGGGTACCGCTTCGCGGGGCACACGGAGACCGGGGAGCACACCACCCCCCCCCCTGAGGTCCTCTACGGCCTGCTGGCCCGCTGGCTGGCGGCGGGGGCGACCCACGTCGTGATGGAGGTATCGGCGCAGGCCCTCTCCCAGGGGCGTACGGCCGCCTGTCCCTTCGCCGCCGCCGCCCTCACCAGCTTCGCCCGCGACCACGGGGAGTTCTTCCCCGACCAGGACGCCTACCGCGCGGCGAAGGCGAGGCTCTTCGCCGATCTGCGCGGCGTCGCCGTCCTCCCGCACCCCGGGGCCGACGCCACCGACCACCAGGCCTTCGCCGCGGCCGCTGCCGGGGCCGCCCGCACGGTCCTGTATGGCACGGAGGGGACGGTGCAGGGCAGACCGGGACCGCCGCCGCCAGCCGGTGGCGAGGCACTGACGCAGAGTTGCCTGGACCTGCGGCTGCCCGGCGAGGCCCGAGCCCAGCCGGTGCGCCTGCGCCTCGGCGGGGAGCACAACGCTGGCAACGCGACCTGCGCGGCGGCGGTCGCCTGGGTCCTGGGCGTCCCCCCGGCCACGCTGCGGGCGGCCTTGGCGAGCGCACCGCCCCCGGCGGGGAGAGCCGTCTGCCTGCACCTTGCCGAGCGGGGCGCCTGGGCGGTCGTCGATTACGGCCACAACCCCGCCGCCCTGGCCGCCTCCCTGCGCTGGCTGCGGCGGGCCGTGCCCGGGCGGGTCTACGTGGTCCTGGGGGCGCGGGGCGGCCGGGATCAGGGGAAGCGGCCCCTGATGGGGGCGGTCGTCGCGGCGCTGGCGGACGGCGCCATCTTCACGGCGGACCGCCCTGCACCCGAGGACGCGGAGGCCGCCGCCGCCCCCTTGCTGCGGGCGGCGCGGGATTGCGGCGGCGAGGCCGTCTTTGTGCGCGACCGGGCGCGGGCGATCGGCCGCGCCGTCGGCCTGCTCGGGGCGGGAGACTGCCTGCTGGTCAGCGGCAAGGGCACCGAGCCCTGGGAGGGCGACAGCCCCGAACGGGGGGCACTGGATGACGCCGCCCTGCTGCGGGAGCTGGGGGCGGCACCGCTGTAGACGCGCGGCGGGGAGGGGCCACGCCCGGCCACCCCCAGGAGGCCGCGCAGGGCAGCAGGCGGGCCCTGAACGAGGGGTCGCGGGTCATGGAGGAACTCCGACCACAGCATCCGCAAGGCGGTGCTCCAAGAGCCGTCCCAGGCCCGGCGCACCAAGCAGTGGCGGCGCCGGTACCCAAGCGGGGCCCCACCAGGGGCGTCACCGCGGCCAGCACGCCGACGACGGGGCCGGGGAGCGCCGGCGGCCGGAACGGCTGGCGCGCCCCCTGCCGCCCGGGGGGCCGAGGGGGCGCGAGTGGGCGGTCGGCAGCCACCTGCCGCGGTCCCCCGCTACAGAGCGGGCAGGCGCACCTCCCGGCCGCCCTCCTGGGCCGAGCGCAGGGCGCACTCCTGGAAGGCGACGGCCTCGACCAATTCGCGTGGCGAGACGGGCGAGGGCCCCCCGCCGAGCACGGAGACCACCACCCGCAGCAGGTTGCGGTAGATCCACTCCGTCCCCACGGCGCCGCTCTGGACGCCGTCGGCCCCGAACGTCGTGAAGCCGTAGCCGTGCGCCCCGCCGCGCAGGCCGCGCACGCCGCCCAGCCGCCCGTCCCCCCACACCCCCATGGCGTCGTCCGCCCCCTCGGTCGAGGTGCAGCGCACCGCCTGGCATCCGGCCCCCCCCATCAGCGCGTAGAGCATCTCCACGCCGTGCACGCCATAGTGGAAGAGGCCGGGGTTGCCAGGGTGCAGGGCGGCCGGGCTCCAGGTCTGGGCGCCCTGCACGCCGCCCTGCACCGCCTGCACCTCGGGGGCGAAGCGCAGGGAGGACGCCGAGAGGAGCGGCGCCCCGCCGCGGCCGGCCGCCTCGACCATGGCCGCCGCATCGGCCACGGAGCAGGCGAAGGGCTTATCGACGAAGACGGGGACCCCCGCCCGCAGGAGCGGCACGGCCAGGCCGGCGTGGGTCGAGCCCTGCTGCGCCTCCACCAGCACGGCGTCGACGCGCAGGTCCTCGGGCTGGTCCACCACGGAGACGCCCAGCCGGCGCAACGCCTCGACATAGCCGGGCAGGCGGTCGGGGGCGATCTCCGAGCGACCTGGCCAGGCGGCCACCACCCGTGCGCCGTCAACCCACTGGGTGGCGGCGACCTCCACATGGTTGAGGCGCTTGGTGAACTCCACGACGTGGCTCGTGTCGCAGCCGAGGATCCCCAGGCGGAGTTCGGACACGGCGGCATCCCCTTCCCGCTGTGCGCCTGATCGGGCTTCTGCGGTCGGGGCCGCGTCCCTGCCGTTCAGCGTGGAGGGCCTGGAGCCGGACGACGGATGTTCCGCGCCCGCACCGGGCCACGGGCACACGGAGAGCGATGCATGGCGAGCAACGCATATGGACGGGACCGGACGAGGCCGATGCCGCGGGGTGCCGGGCGCGCGGTGGCGCGCCCGGCACCCCCTACCCCAGGAGCGGCAGCCTGAAGTAGGCCTGGCTCCGGTTCCACTCCTCCAGCAACCCGTAACGCCGGACCAGTTCCTCCCACGGCAGCAACGCGTCGTGCGCCGCCGTCAGGGCGGCGCAGCGCCCCCGCAACTCCTCCCGCAAGGCCGCGTGGGCGGGGTCGTCGACGAGGTTGTGGAGTTGGAAGGGGTCGCGTTCGTTGTCGAAGAGGGCGAAGCCGCCGTCGCCGGCGCTGCGCGCGAAGGTGTGGCGCCGCGTGCGCACCCCCCGCCACTCCGTGCCGCCGCGCGCCGCCGCCTGATGGCAGGGGATCAGGTCGAAGATGTAGCACTCCTCCCGCCCCCGCGCCGCCGGATCCACGAACAGGGCGTGCAGATCCAGGCCGTCGGGCTTCCCGGGCAGATCCACCCCCGCCAGCCCCAGCAGGCTGACGGGCAGGTCCACCAGCCCGATCAGGCCGTCGCTGGTCCCGACGCGGGTGTGGCCTGGCCAGGAGACGAGCAGCGGCACGCGCACGGACTCCTCGTAGGGCAACTGCTTGTTGGTCAGCCCCTGGCTGCCCAGCATGTCGCCGTGGTCGCTGGTGTAGACGACGATCGTGTCCTCGGCCTGGCCGCTGGCCGCCAGCGCCGCGGTCAGCCGGCCGAACTGCTCGTCCAAGGCCGTGATGTGGGCGTAGTAGCCGCGGTAGTTGCGCGTGACCTGCTCGCGGCTGAGCCGCCGAGCCAGGCTCCCCTGCGGCGAGCGGTGCTCCCGCGCAGCGAAGCTCGCCTGCGGCGAGCGGTGCTCCCGCGCAGCGAAGCTCGCCTGCGGCGAGCGGTGCTCCCGCGCAGCGAAGCTCGCCTCCGGCGAGCGGTGCTCCGGCGCAGCGAAGCTCGCCTCCGGCGAGCGGTGCTCGGGCGCGGCGAGCCCGTCCGTCTCCGGCACGTTCGGCCGCAGGTGCAGGTCGCGGCTGGCGTATTCCTGCAGGTAGCGGTCGGGCACCGCGAAGTACGGGTCGTGGGGCGGCCCCCAGGAGAGGACCAGGGCCCACGGCCGGTCTCGCCGGCGGCGGATGAAGTCGATGGCCAGGTCGGTCTGCGCCACCGGTTCGTAGCCCTCGATCGGGATGCGGCGGTCCGCCTCGTCGTAGTAGTACGCGTCCATGTAGGCGTGACTGCAGTTGCAGACCTTCCAAGTGGCGAAGCCGAAGCGGCCGGGGCCCGCGGGGATGCAGCGGTCCCGGGGGACACCCGCCAGGTGCCACTTGCCGATGTAGCCGGTGTCGTACCCGGCGCCCGCCAGGGCCGCGCCGATCGTGGTCACATCGGGCCGCAGGGGAAGGTCGTTGGAGACCGCCCCATGGCGCAGCGGGTACAGCCCGGTCAGCAGGGTGCCACGGGACGGCACGCACAGCGGGGCGTTGGAGATGCAGCTGGTAGCGCGCACGGCGCGACGGGCGAAGGCGTCCAGGTGCGGCGAGCGCACCTCCGGGTTGCCGGAGCAGCCGAGGTCGCACCAGCGGTGCTGGTCGGAGAAGACGAGCAGGATGTTCGGTTGGCTGGCCCGAGCGGGCATGGGCATCCCTCCAGCGCGGCGATCCCCGACCCGCCGGGGGCCGGGGGCAGACGAGGCGTGGCGGCGGGCCCCGCCTGGTGGGCACCCAGGCCGCCGGACCGCTGGCGCCGGGCACCCGGGCGGGGCCGACCCCGTGCTGCCGCGCCCACCCCCGTGGTCGCCCCAACGCCCCACCCCTTCGCCCTGCCCCAGCCGACCCCTGCCCCGGCCCGCCTCCGACGCGGCCAGGGCTCCACCGCTGCCGGGGT
>DAHWHV010000052.1 GCA_027335545.1 Clostridia bacterium | reverse complement strand
CCCATGCTGTAGTGGCGGTGGCGGAGGATGCGCTCGTAGGCGTTGCGTTCCGGGCCGTTGTCGCTGGTGAACAGCAGTAGGGTGTCGCCGCCCACGCCGCCGGCGTCCAGCGCGTTGACGACCTGCCCGACGGTGTCGTCCACCTGGGCGCAGAAGTCGCCGTAGTCGCCGGCCCCGCTGACCCCGCGGAAGGGCGGCAGCGGTAGGATCGGCGTGTGCGGCGCGGGGAGCGCCAGGTAGAGGAAGAAGGGGCGGGTGTTGTCGGCCGCGCGTTCCCGGATATGGGCGACGGCGGAGGCCGCCAGGTGCGGCAGGACGTCCTCGTGGCGGAAGTCCGGGGCGATCGGGCCCTCGCGCCAGAAGGCGTCCCAGGGGCTGGCGGCGACGAGGCGGTCGGGCACGGCCGTGACCCGGTCGCCCTCGACGTAGCAGTACGGGGGCATGTCCAGAGAGGCCGGGATGCCGTGGAAGCGGTGGAAGCCGAAGGTGGTCGGCCCGTGGCGGACCGGCGCGGTGAAGTCCACGCCGCGGGTCGGGTCGTCCTGGGCGGGCTCCGCCCCCTCGGCGCGGCGCTGCCAGTCCCAGCCCAGGTGCCACTTGCCGAAGCAGGCCGTGTGGTACCCCGCCGCCGCCAGCAGCGAGGCCGTCGTGGGGCGCCCCTCCTCCAGCAGGTGCGCGCTGAAGCCCCCGAGCACCCCCCGCGGCAGGCGGGAGCGCCAGCAGTAGCGCCCGGTGAGCAGGGCGTAGCGCGTCGGCGTGCACAGGGCCGACGGGGCGTGCGCGTCCGTGCAGCGCACCCCCTGGGCGGCCAGGCGGTCCAGGTGGGGCGTGGGGATCTTGGAGCCCGGGTTGTAGCAGGCCGGGTCCCCGTAGCCCATGTCGTCGGCGAGGATCAGCACGATGTTCGGCCGTGGCGCCATGGTCGCATGCCTCCCGTCGGTTGCGGCGCTCCCGGCCCCCGCGTCGCGTCGCTGGGCGCAAGGACGGGCCCCGCCGGCAGGGGCCCAAGCGGACGGCGGCGGGCGCGGCTGCGCGGGGCAAGCCCCGCTACGAGGCCCGGCGCCGCCCGCCGGAGGGCGCCGCGGCCTGGGGCTGTGGGCGGAAAAACCCCCGTCCAGCCGCGCAGGCCCGACCGGGAGGCGCGCGTGCCTTGCTTCGGCCCCCGCGCCCGGCCGAGCCACTCCCCTCCGGGACTCAGCACCGCCAACCCCGCGTGCGCCGCGCTGCGGAGGAGGCGCTTCCGGTCCAGCGCGTCGCCCGCGTCGATGTGGGGCGCGGCCACCGCAAGAGCGCAGCGAGGTCGGCGGCGTCGGCCAGGGGCATCCGCGCACTGCCTTCTGCGACGGGGGGCGTGCGAACGGCCCAGCCCTTCTCCAGGGCTGGGTGGCGGCCCTGCCGCAGCCGCCCCGCACACAGGTTTCCGCCCCGGCAGGGGCGCCGGCCCAGACCATGGGTCGCCCAGCAAACGGGGCGACCCCGTCGTTGGCCAGCGGCGTCCGCAACGGCCTCGACCCGCGACCCTGGGTCCGAAGCTCCGCAACAGGATCGCGGCCACGAGGGCCACCGCCGGAATCGCCAGGACCGTGGCCCCTCCCTGCGCAGCGCCCGACCCCGGCGTCTTGGCACCCGCCGGGCCGGTTCCGCCTCGGCCGCGCCCGGTTGCCGCAGGCATCGGCCCCGCGCTTCCAGGGGCACATCCCGCAGCCTCAGCGCCCCGCCCCGATCGCGCGGATGCGCCAAAGCCCGCCGGCGCAAGGCCGACGGGCCAGACGGGACCGAGTTTGGGGTGGCTGATGGGAATCGAACCCACGACCTCCAGGGCCACAGCCTGGCGCTCTAACCGACTGAGCTACAGCCACCATATACGCACGCGGGGACTCGTGGCGCGCCCGGGAGGACTCGAACCCCCGACCAGCCGATTA
>DAHWHV010000005.1 GCA_027335545.1 Clostridia bacterium | reverse complement strand
GCGGCCGCGCGACAGGCCCGGTGCCCCTGCGGTTCCCGCGCCGCCGCCCAGGGAAACGGGGCCCGCGGCGGGAAGCCTCTCGCATCCGCGGCGCACCGCGGCGCATCCGCCGCCGCGCGCCGGATGCGGGGTCGGGGGGGCACGGCTGGTGGAGCCCGGAGGGTACGCGGACGATGCTGAGGCCTTTGCGGCGCGCCTGGAGGGTCTGGCGACCCTGGAGGAGTTGGCGGCCGTCGCCCGCGCCTGCACGCGCTGTGGGCTGCGGGCGGGATGTCGGACCGTCGTCTTCGGGGAGGGGGACCCCCATGCGCGGATCGCGCTGATCGGGGAGGGCCCGGGGCAGACCGAGGACGAGGAGGGGCGCCCCTTCGTCGGCAAGGCCGGGGCCCTGCTCGACCGCATCCTGGAGGCGGCGGGCCTGCGCCGCGAGCAAGTCTATATCAGCAACGTCGTCCTCTGCCGCCCGCCGGGCAACCGGGTACCCGCGGACGAGGAGATCGCCGCCTGCCGCCCCTACCTGCTGCGGCGGCTGCGGCTCATCGCGCCCGACATCGTCGTCCTGCTCGGGGCGACCCCCCTGCACGCGCTGGTGGATCCTCGGGCCAAGATCGGCCAGGAGCGCGGGCGCTGGCGCCGGCTGGACGGCCGCTGGGTGCTGCCCACCTACCACCCGGCGTATCTGCTGCGCAACCCCGCGGCCAAGAAGGACGCCTGGGAGGATTTCCAGATGGTGCGTGACCTGCACCAGCGCCTCCAGGCCGGGGCCTGAGGGGGGCGGCGGCCACCCTGGGCGGGAGGGCGGGGCTGCGCTGAGGCCGCCTGCGAAGAGCCGCGGGCGGTCCCCGGACCACAAGGGGCAACGGGTCATGGGGAACTCGGACCACAGCATCCGGACACGGGGGGGGCAAGAGTGGACTCTTGCCCCCCCCGTCCTACCTCCGCGCCAGGGCCCGCCAGAGGGCGAGGGCGCCCAGCACGACGATGGCCACGGCGGCCAGCAGGAACATCAGGTGGAGCACGACGGCCACGATCCCGAGCACCAGGGGCAGGAAGATGCCGACCGCCGCCCCGATCGCGGCGCCGTACACCGTCGGCCCCCAGCCGCGCCCGTAGCCCCCGCCCAGGTGATGCCCGATCAGGGCTCCGAGGATCGCCAGGACGACGACCAGCGTTCCCAAGGATGCCACCCCCCTGGACATGATAGCGTCGGGCCGGGCGTCGCGTCCCTGTCGCGCCGTGTCGTTTCCCCTTCGTAACGGTTCCGTTCGTGACGCGTGGGGCCCGGGCGGCGGTGGCCGCCACCTTCAGGCGGGCGGCGTGCGCGCCCAGTCGAAGCCGAGGGCCGTCAGGAAGGCGCGGGCCAGCACCATGTGCCCCGCGAGGTTGGGGTGCACCCGGTCCCCGGCGAGCACGCCCGGGTACAGGTGGCCCAGGACGCGGTCGAAGGCGGACTGGGTGTCCACGCAGATGGCCCCCTGCTCCTCGGCGAGGCGGCGGACGACGGCGCCGTAGCGGTCCATTTCGGCCCGCATCCGATCGCCGCGGTGGGGTTCGAGGTAGTACGGGGTCATCAGGACGAGTCCGCCGGCCGCGACGCCGGCTTGGCGCGTCTGCTGCAGGAGTTCGCGCAGGGTCGTCTCGTACTCCCCGACGGACACATGGGCCTCGGCGGCGAGCGGCCGGTCGAAGTGGCGCCAGACGTCGTTGATGCCGATCAGGACCGAGAGCCAGTCCGGGGCCAGGTCCAGGACGTCGCGCTGCCAGCGGGCGCGGAGGTCGCGCACCGTGTGCCCGCTGGTCCCGAGGTTGAAGACGCGCACGCCGAGGTCCGGGTAGACGGAGGTGAGCAGGGCCTCCACCTGGGAGACGTAGCCGTTGCCCAGGGCCCCGGGGCCCTCGCCCACCGGTTGGCGGCGCCCGCAATCGGTGATCGAGTCGCCGATGAGCACGAGTCTGGTTCCCTGGCCGAGCTTCAAGGGGCGCCTCCCGTGGGGACCGAATGGGCTGGGCGGGATGCGTGCCGGCGTGGCCGGGAGCGGCGCGTCGCGCCGCCCGCGGCACCCCCTTTGGCGGTGCGGCCGCCGGACCCTGCCGCCGTCCGTCCGGTGCGCGGCGGCCGGGTGGCCCTGGGCCCCGAACCGTGCCCGCCCGCGCCCGTGGCGGCGGTGCCCGGGGC
>DAHWHV010000654.1 GCA_027335545.1 Clostridia bacterium | reverse complement strand
ACGACACCGTCGGGCAGGTCGTCTCCGCGCTGGACGCCGCTGGGGTGGGGGGCGACACCCTGCTGCTGTTCACCAGCGACAACGGACCCGAACGCAACGCCTACGACCGCATCCTCCGCCACCGCCACTACAGCATGGGGCCGCTGCGCGGCCTCAAGCGCGACCTCTGGGAGGGGGGGCACCGGGTGCCCTGCCTCGCCCGTTGGCCCGGCCACATCCCGGCCGGCAGCAGCAGCGCGCAGACCATCAGCCTGGTGGACTTCCTGGCCACGGCGGCGGAGGTCGCCGGAGTGGACATCCCCGACGGGGCGGGGGAGGACAGCCTGTCCGCGCTGCCGGCGCTCGTGGGGGCGCCGCTGGCGGCGGACCGGCGCGAGGCGATCGTCTACCACGCCGGCAACGGGTCCCTGGCCATCCGCCGTGGGGACTGGGTCTTCGTCGATGCCCCGACCGGCGATGGGAACGGGGAGCCGGAGTGGCTCCGGCAGGAGCGGGGCTACGTGCCCCACGGCCACCCCGGCGAGCTCTTCGCGCTGGACGCCGACCCCACGCAGGCCCGCAACCGGTACGCCGAGCGCCCGGAGGTGGTGGTGGAGCTGCGGGCGCTGCTGCGGCGCTACGTGGAGGAGGGCCGCAGCGTGCGGCGCCCCTGAGCGGGCGGCCCGCCGCGGGGCCTGGGGCCCCCGCCCCTGCGTGGGCGGCCGCCGCCCCGCTTCGGCCTCGGACCACGTCGGTCCGGTCGCCGGTGCCCACGCCGTGGCCAGGGTCGTGGCTTTGGGCGATCGCCGCGGGTGTTTTGCCGGGAGGGCGGGCACCCTGGGCTGGTTGCGCGCAGATCGGGGCCAGGCGGCGAGAATGTGGCGCCGGGCCTGGCCCACGTGCCCACGAGGGGAGCGGCGCGGGAGATGGCGGACGAGCAGTCGCCCGCGGGGTCGAACGACCCGGGCGGCGGAGCCGTGCCGGCTGCGGGGGCGGCCAAGCCCGAGGGCACCCGGCCCACGGAGGCGGAGCGGCAGTGGGCCACCCGCCGAGGTGGGGGAGCGCCCTCTTCGGTCCACGCCACGCTCAACACGACGCTGCCCGAGCGCGGCTTCCCGCACGTCGATCAGTGGAGGATGACCCCCGTGCACCACCTGCCCGTCGAGGGGCGGCAGGGCTTCGACGAGGTGGCCCGGGGCTACCTCACGGACGAGGAGGTGCGCGCCGAGGCGGCGCGCTGCCTCCTCTGCAAACACCCTACCTGCATCTCCGGCTGCCCCAACAACAACCCGATTCCGACCTGGCTGGGGCTGGTGGTGGAGGGGCGCATCCTCGATGCGGCGGTGGCCGACTACGAGCAGGACTCCCTGGCCGCCTGCACCGGGCGGGTCTGCAACTGGGAGGAGCAGTGCCAGGGCTGGTGCGTGCTCAACGCGGACGGCGAAGGCGTCCGCATCGGCGCCGTGGAGCGGTACATCGCCGACTACGCCTTCCGCCACCGGGAGGAGTTCGACCGCTTGCGAGCCCAGCGCGCCAGGGAAGAGCGGGAACAGGGCTACTCCTCGTACACGCGGCCGGACGTCTCCTCCTACGCCGCAGCCGTCGAGGCATACGGCGGCACGATTCCCGGTTACGTCGACGAGCGGCACGCCTCCAGGGTGTTGGGCGCCGCGGTCGTGCCGGGCTACGAGCCAGAGGACTCCACGCCAGAGGACACGGCGCTGACCGGCAGCCGCGTGGCCGTCGTGGGGGCCGGTCCCGCGGGCCTGGCCTGCGCAGACTTCCTCAGTCGGCGCGGGGCCGAGGTGGTCGTCTTCGAAGCCCAGTCCTACCCAGGCGGCCTGCTGGCGGACGGCATCCCGGAATTCGTCCTGCCCCAGCGCGTCGTCGACCAGGAGATCCGGCGCATCGCCTCCCAGGGCGTCGCCTTCCGCTACGGGCAGGTCTTGGGCGGCAACCTCAACCTCGATGACCTGTGCCGGGACTTCGCCGCGGTCTTCGTCGGCGTGGGGGCGGAGGTGGCCAGGCGTCTGGGCATCCCCGGCGAGGACGCCGCTGGGGTCCTGACCGCCCAGGCCTTCCTGCGCCTGGCCAAGCGGGCCCTGGCCCCGGACTCGGGCGTGGAGCGCCCCAAGGTGGGACGGCACGTCCTGGTCATCGGCGCGGGCAACACGTCGATGGATGCCGCGCGCACCTCCCGGCGTCTGGGCGCCGAGGACGTCACCATCGTCTACCGGCGCACGCGGGCCGAGAGCACCTCCCGCGACATCGAGATCGAGTTGGCCATCGAGGAGGGGGTGCGCTTCGACTACCTGGTCAATCCGGTCGAGTTCCACAAGGACGGCGAGGGTCGGGTGCGCGCCGCGCGGCTGGTGCGGATGCGCCTGGGGGTGGCGGAGGCGGGGGGCAGGCCCCGTCCGGAACCGATCCCGGGGAGCGAGTACGAGGTGCCGTGTGACATGGTGCTGCTGGCGGTCGGCTACGCGGTGCACGGGATCGACCTGGGCCACCCCGAGGTCCTGAATCGCGACGGAACGGTGCACACGCACGGGGGAGGGGGCGTCACCGACCTCCCCGGGGTCTTCGTCGGGGGAGACCTCGTCCGTGGGGCCTACACCGTGGTCCACGCCATCCGCGACGGGCGGCTCGCGTCGGATGCCATCGGGCACTACGTGCTGCGGCAGAAGGCCCGTGGGTAGGAGGGCGCGGCCAGGCTCTTGCCGCACCCTCTTCCGGCGGTCGCGGCACGGGTTCCAGGCGGCCCACCACCCCTCGCTCCGCAGCGGTTGAGCGACCGCCTCCGCGCAGACCGACCGGCCCCAGCACAGGGCAGAAGACGTGGGGGGCCTGGCCCGGACGGCCCCTGCGCCCCCGCTGGCGTGCGCCCTCCGGCGGATCCCTCCCCGCCGCGCGCCCGCCCGCCCCCTTGCTCCGGCCCCCCTGCCGGCGCCCGCCCCCCGGTCGCTTTCGCCGCCTGTCACCGTGCCGTGAACTTCCCCCTGTACCCTCCCCATGGGGCCGACCATGGAGGCCATACGACTCGAAGGGGGAACCATCCATGCGCCGCTCTCTGGCGAGGATCGCTGCCGGTGTGCTGGGGATCGCGCTCGTCGGCGGGTCCGGGATCGTCGCCGCGTCCGGTCCGCGGGGTGCGACCGAGGCTGCGCTGTCCGCCGGGGCCTTCACCCTGCCCACCACGACGGCCGCCGCCGACGCCGTCAACGCGGTCGGCGGTGGTACGGCCACGCACGTCTCGCGCGACACCTACCGGTCCCAGCCCGTCTATGACGTCCACGTGCTGGACGCGGGGCAACTCTGGGACGTGCTGGTACGGATGAACGGCACCACCACCAACAAGCACCTGGCCACGGAGCAGGCCCCGGGCGGCACCGCGGCGGTCGGCGGCACGCCCCCGGCGACCTCGGTGACCGCCGCGGAGCAGATCGCCGTGCGGGCCGTCGGTGGCGGCACGGCGGTGCACGCCTCCGCGGACCACGCCCACGGGGTGGCCGTCTGGGACGTCCACGTGCTCTCGGGAGGCGTCCTTTACACCGTGAAGGTCTCCCGGGCCAGCGGGGCGGTGTGGACGCAGCGCAAATCCAGCGAGCAGCCCGGGACCGCGGGTGGCGAGGGGGCCGGGCGCGCCCCGCGGGGGACCGAGCCCCGGGACGGCGGCGGGGCCCCCACCCCGGTCAGCGGGCCGGGTGGCCTCGTCTACGGGCAGAAGTACGCCACCGCGCCGGCCGAGTTCGCGCCGGCC
>DAHWHV010000424.1 GCA_027335545.1 Clostridia bacterium | reverse complement strand
CCGGCCGGGTGGCCAGCGGGGCCCCGCCCGGCGTGTGGGGTTGCATGGCGCCTTGGGCGCCTCGCCCAGGGTCCCCCGTCCGGGGGCACGGTTGCGGCGGGTACCCCCTCAGGTCGTCTCGCGTCGACGGGGGGAGCGGCCGTCGCGCCGGAAGGTGGCCCCGTGGGTGGGCCCCGGTGCGGGCGCGACCGGGGCGGGGCCGGGGTGGGGCCGGGCTGCGACCGGCGGTGGCGGCATATGCCTTACGACCGCGCGGGGCCCCCACGGGCCCGCGTTCGGGGGCGGGGGGGGCGGCCGTGGTCCGGGACCTGCGCGTGGTGGCCACCGTTGTCGCCGCCATGTTCCTGGCGGTGCTGCTGCTCCCCATCCTGCTGCCGCGCCCGGCCCACGCCGGCCAGGCCGCCCTGGAGCGGGCGCGGCGGCGGGGGTTTCTGATCGTGGGGGTGCCGCTGTGGCTCCCGCCCTTTGCCGCGGCCTCCCGGGAGGGGGCCTGGCAGGGCCTCGACGTTGCCCTCGGGCGGGCCGTCGCCGCCGCGGCCCTGGGGAGCCCGTTCCGTGTCCACTTCCTCCCCTTGACGGCCAGTGAGTGGGCCTGGGCCGTGCAGAGCGGGGCCGCAGACCTGGTGGCGGCCCCCTTCGTGGCGCCGGTCGGCCGGGGGCGCCCCGCCCCGCCTCCCGGTACGGCCCTGGTGGGGCCCTACTATGCGGAGCCCTTGGCGCTGCTGGTCCGCCGGGGGCACGACGTTCGCGGTTGGCGGGCCCTGGACGGGGCGGTGGTCGCGGTCGCCCCGGGCAGCCGGGGCGACGGGGCCCTGCGCACGGCCAGCGCGGGGGGCGCGCTGCCCGTCCTGGTGCACCCGGTCAGCGCCGCGGCTGCGGCGTTCGGGGTGGCCATGGGCCGGTACCGCGCCCTGCTGGGGGGCCTAGCCCTCTGTCAGGCGCTCGCCGCCCGCGACCCCGAATTGTCGGTCCAGACGCTCCCCGCCCTGGGCCGGGAGGCCTATTGGGTTCTGCTGCCTGCGGCGGCGGTGGAGTTGGTCCCGCCTGTGCGCGCGGCGATCGCCTCCCTGCCGTCCGGGCCGCGGCTCCGGGAGCGGTTGGCGGCCTGGGGCGCGGGGAGCGCCGAACCCCCGGCGGGGGCCGCGGACGCCGGACCGGCTTTGACGGCCCGGCCGCCGGGGGCGTAACATGTGCTATCGCCAGAATTGGCGTGTCGTGCCCATTCGCTCTCGCTCGACCAGCCCGGGGGTCGGGCTCCGGTCCGCCTGGCTGGCGCCCCGCGCCGGTCGGCCCGGCGCCTCCGGGGGTTGGCGGATCTGCTTGCGTGGCCGGGCGTCGGTGGGGTGGGCGCAGCCGGCGGGGTGGCACGGTCGCGCCGGCCGAGCCTGTGAGGAGGTGTCGCCGCCATGGTCCGGCGTCCTAAGATCACGATCGTCGGGGCGGGAATGACGGGGGCCACGACGGCCCACTGGTGCGCCGCGGCCGAGCTCGGCGATGTCGTGCTGTTCGATGTCGTCGCCGGCCTGCCGCAGGGCAAGGCCCTGGACCTGTGGGAGGCCACCCCCATCGCCGGGGTCGATGTCTCCCTCCGGGGGACCTGTGACTGGGACGAGACCGCGGGCTCGGACGTGGTCGCGATCACTGCGGGGAGCCCCCGCAAGCCCGGCATGAGCCGCCGCGATCTCCTGGAGGTCAACCATCGCGTCGTGGGCGAGGTCGCCCGCCGCGCCGTCGCCGCCTCGCCGGGGGCGATCTTTCTGGTGCTGACCAACCCCGTGGACGTGATGTGCTACGTCGTCCTGCGCGCGACGGGCCTGCCGCCGGCCCGCGTGCTCGGTCAGGCCGGTGTCCTGGACACGACGCGCTTCCGCGCCTTCGTCGCGCAGGAGTTGAACGTCTCGGTCCAGGACGTGCACGCCGTGGTGCTGGGGGGGCACGGAGACACGATGGTCCCCCTGGTCCGGCTGTGCCAGGTCGGCGGGGTCCCCCTCACTTCGCTCCTGCCGCCGGAGACCATCGCGGCCTTGGTGGAGCGGACGCGCAACGGTGGGGCCGAGATCGTCGGGCTGCTCAAGACGGTCAGTGCCTTCTACGCGCCCGGCGCCGCTCTCTGCGAGATGCTGCGGGCGATCGTGCGCGACCAGGGGCGGCTCCTGCCGGCGCCCGCCTTCTTGCAGGGTGAGTATGGGTTGGAGGGCCTGTACACGGGCGTGCCGATCCTGCTCGGGGCCTCCGGTGTGCGGCGCATCGTCGAGGTCCCCCTGGACGCCGAGGAGCGGACCGCCTTCCTGCGCTCGGCCGCCGAGGTCCGGGCCGCGATGGCCGAACTGCCCGGCGAGGTGTGAGGCCGCAGCCGTCGCGGCAGGAAGGGTGAGGGCGTGGACCTCCACGAGTATATGGCCAAGGACGAGTTGCGCCGGGCCGGGGTGCCCGTGCCCGAGGGGCGCGTCTGCGATACGCCCGCGGAGGCCGGGGCGGCGGCCTCCGCCCTGGGCCCGGTGGCCGTGAAGGCCCAGGTGCTCGTCGGCGGGCGCGGCAAGGCTGGCGGCATCCGTCTGGCCGAGACGCCGGCCGAGGCGGCCGCCGCCGCGGAGGCCATTCTGGGAATGGACCTGCGCGGGCACCGCGTGGAGCGCGTGTACTGCGAGCAGCGCCTCGCCATCGAGCACGAGCTGTATGTGGCCATCACGGTGGACGCCTCCAGCCGGCGCCCCCTGCTCATGGCGTCGGCGGATGGAGGGATCGCCATCGAGGAGGTGCCGGAGAAGTCCATCGTCAAACGGCCCTTCGACCTCCCCTGGGGCCTCCGCCCGTTCATGGCGCGCCAGGTGGCCGCGCGGATCGGCCTGACCGCCGAGTTGCATGCGGCCTTCGAGCGCATCGCGGCCCGCTTGTATGAGGTGTTTCGCGGCCGGGACGCGACGCTGGTCGAGTGCAATCCCCTGGCGATTTGCCGGGGAGGCGGTGGCACCGCGTCCGAGCTCCGGCTGATCGCCGCGGACGCCCGCCTGAGCGTCGACGACGACGCCCTGGACCGCCAGGCGGATCTGCCCCGCACGTCCCGGGCCACCGAGTTGGAGCGGCGGGTGCGCGCCCTGGGCTTGGCCTTCGTGGAACTGGACGGGGACATCGCGGTCATGGCCAACGGCGCCGGCATCACCATGGCCACCCTCGATGCGCTGCAGAGCTTCGGTGGCCGACCCATGAACTTCCTGGACGCGGGGGGAGGGGCGGCCTCCGGGCCGACCGCCGAGGCCCTGGACATCCTGCTGTCCACCCGGCCGCGCGCCATCCTGGTCAACATCTTCGGCGGAATCACCCGCTGCGACGAAGTGGCCCGGGCGATCCTCTCCGCCCGCGGGCCGCGGGCCGCGGGCGCCGCACCGGAGAGCGCACCGGAGATCCCCTTGATCGTCCGGTTGGTGGGGACCAACGAGGAGGAGGGCACGGAACTCCTGCGGGCCGCCGGGATCAGCGCCCACACCTCGATGCGCGCGGCGGCGGAGGCGGCGGTCGCCGCCAGCCGCCGCTAGGTGGCCGCGGCGACCGCCGCAGGCGACCCGGAAGCGGGGGGGCAGGGGGTCACGCAGGGATGCAAGCCACAGCATCCCGAAGACGGTGCCGCGACAGCGCACGTTTACAGCACCGTCCCAGGCCGGCCCCGGGGCCTCAGGCGCGTGCCCCACGGGCCCCCGACCCCGCGCGCCCGAGGAGCGAAAGCGAGGGGGCGAGCCGACGTGTCCATCCTGGTGGACGAGAAGACCAAGGTGCTCGTGGCCGGAATCACCGGCCGTCAGGGTGCCTTCCACACGCAACAGATGCTGGAGTTCGGGACGCGGGTCGTCTGTGGTGCGGCCCCGGGGCGCGGCGGTCGCGAGGTCGTAGGCGTGCCCGTCTTCGAGACCATCGAGGCCGCGGTCGACAAGCGCGGCGCGACGGCTGGCGTGCTGTTCGTCCCGGCGCCGTTCGCCAAGGACTCGGCCTTCGAAGCGATCGACGCGGGCCTCTCCCCCGTGGTGATCGTCGCCGAGCATGTGCCGCTGCACGACGCGATGGAGGTCATGGCCTTCGCCGCGACGCGCGGGGCGGTGGTCGTGGGCCCGAACACTTACGGGCTGTGCAGCCCTGCCGGCAAGTGCAAGATCGGCATCCCCCCGGGCCGCATCTTCCTGCCCGGCCCCGTGGGGGTCATCGCCCGCTCGGGCACGCTGTCCTACGAAATCGTGGCGGCGCTCACCGCCGCCGGGTTGGGGCAGAGCACCGTGGTGGGTATGGGCGGGGATCCGATCGTGGGCCTGGGGTTCGTGGAGGCGCTGAAGCGCTTCGCCAAGGACCCGGAGACGCGGGCGCTGGTGCTGGTCGGCGAGATCGGCGGGACGGCGGAGGAGGAGGCGGCGGAATTCATCAAGGGGATGGACCTGCCGGTCGTGGCCTACCTCGCCGGGGCCAGCGCGCCCCCGGGGCGGCGCATGGGGCATGCCGGCGCGATCATCGAGCGCGGTCGGGGATCGCTGGAGAGCAAGCGGCAGGCCCTCTCCGCCGCCGGCGCGTCCCTCGCCGCCATGCCCTGGGACGTGGCGCCGCTGGTACGCGAGGCCCTGGGCGCCGCGACCGCTCCCCGGTAGCCCCCGTGGTGGCGGCGGGCCGCGGCGGAGCCTGGGGAGGAGGCGCCTCAGGCTTCCCCCGATTTGTCGATCCCGGGCCCCTCCTCTATACTGGGCGCATACGGAGCGGGACTCGCCTTGGTCGGGCGCGGGTCGGGAGGGGCAGCGGCATGTCGCGCCGGATGCGCTTGGCGATGGCCTCCGCGGGCATCGCCGTCGTGCTGGTCCTCCTCATCGTCACGGCGATCCGGGCGGCGACCACGTACTACTACACGCTCCCGCAATTCCGCGACCTGGGGCGCGCCGCCGTCGGTCGCTACGTCCAGGTCAACGGTACCGTGGGTGGCCACCCGCACTGGAACCCCCGGACCCAGCAACTCACCTTCTCCGTCCTGCCCCCCGCGGCGCCCGTCGGAGGGGGTAACGCGCCGACCGCGACCAGGCTGGCCAGCACCGCGCCCGCCGCCCCGCTGCCGGTGACCTATCTGGGGGCCGAGCCGGACGCCTTCACGCCGGGCGTCAGCGTGGTGGTCGCCGGGCGGCTGCTGGCCAACGGGACGTTCCAGGCCCGGCAGGTCTTGGTGAAGTGTCCCTCGACCTACACGGCGGCCGCCGCCGGGCAGGGGGCCAAGTGGACGACGACGTGAGGCGCAGCGCCGGCGCCCCGGCGCTGCTGGCCGAGGGGTTGGCCCATGGCTACGGCTTCCGGGCGGTGCTGCGCGGCGTGGACCTGCGCCTGGAGGCGGGCGAGGTGCTGGCGGTGTTCGGTCCGAACGGGGCCGGCAAATCCACGCTCCTGCGGCTGCTGGCCGGCCTGATGCCACCGCAGGCCGGCTCGATCGCTTGGTGGGGACAGGCCATGGGGGAACGCACGCCGCGGGTCGGCCTGATCGGGCACCGCAGCTACCTGTTCGACGAGTTGACGGCCGAGGAGAACCTGGCCTATTACGGGCGCCTCCTGGGGCTGTCGGCACCGGAGGCGTCCGCTCGGGCGGCCATCACCGCCGAGGGGCTGGCGCTGCACGCGCGGCGCCCGGTGGGGGCCATGTCGCGCGGCACCCGTCAACGCCTCGCCATCTGTCGGGCCTGGCTGGGGGCGCCCCGCCTGGTCCTGGCGGACGAGCCGGCGACGGGCCTGGACCCCGAGGCCGCGCGCCGGCTCCACCTCCGGCTGGCGGCGCTCCGTGGGGCCGGGGGGGCGGCGGTCCTGGTGGCCCACGACCTAGGGGGGGCGCTACGCATCGCGGACCGCTACGTGATCCTGGCCGGGGGGCGGCTCGTCGCCGCGGGCGCGGCCGAGCCCTGGCGCGGGCGCGCCGAGGCCT
>DAHWHV010000644.1 GCA_027335545.1 Clostridia bacterium | reverse complement strand
ACGACAGACCGTCCTCGTGTTCGCATTATACCACGACCCGGCCGGTACTGGGAGCAGGCGAACAAATCGGCTTATCCCCATGCCTAAAGGCAGGGGCTTGCGCCGCGCCTCTTTGGTCATGGGGCCTGCGCCCTCTGCGGTCTTACGGTCGCTCCACAGGCTCAGACCGCCGGCCCGGCGGCAAGGGACATCAGCCCGGAGGCCCGGATATTCCGAGCCGCGTTCACATCCCGGTCGTGTTCGGACCCGCACTTCGGGCAGACCCACCAGCGGATCTCCAACGGCAGGGCATCGAGCACGTGGCCGCACTCCGAGCACGTCTTGCTGGTGGCGAGCCACGGGTCCAGGGACACAAACTCGCGTCCGTACCAGTCGCACTTGTAGGCCAGCAGCCGGTTGAACGTGCCCCACCCGGCGTCGGAGATGCTGAGCGAGAGGTGGTGGTTGCGCAGCAGGTTTTTTACCGTCAGCGTCTCGGCGCAGACCGTTTGGTTCTCACGGACGATGCGCCAGGAAAGCTGATGGAGGAAGTCCCTGCGTCGGTCGGCGATCCGGGCGTGGATGCGGGCGACCCGCCGGCGGGCCTTCTCCCGGTTGTGAGACCCCTTCCGCTTGCGGCAGAGGGCTCGCTGCGCGCGGGCCAGGTGCCGCCGCTCCCGGCGGTAGAACCGCGGGGGCGCGACCTTGGTGCCGTCGTCGAAGGTTGCGAGGCTCGCCAACCCGAGGTCGATGCCAGTCACTCCGTCCGCCAGCGGGAGCGGGGCGACCTCTTCCTCCACCGAGAAGGAGACAAACCACCGGCCGGCGGGGTCCCGCGAGACGGTGACGCTGGACGGCTCCCCGGTGAAGCGGTGGGGACCGCCTCCGCGTGCCTTTGAACGTCCCGTCCAGCGAACATCGAGCGGCTCGTCCATCTTGGCGAGGAGAAGGCGTTCGCCGTCCCAGCGGAAAGCCGCCCTGGTGAACGTGGCCGATTGCCGGTTGTGCTTCCGGTGGAAGCGCGGGTAGCGGGCCCGGTGCTCGAAAAAGTTGACGAAGGCGATATCCAAGTGCCGCAGCGCCTGCTGCAACGGGACAGCGGATACCTCATTGAGCCAGTCGTGCTCGCCGTCGTGTTTCAGATTTGTCAGCCGCCGGTCGAGTTCGGCATAGGGGATGCGGCGCTGTTTGTCGCGCCACGCCGCAGAGCGCAGATCCAAAGCCCAGTTGTAGATGAAGCGAGCGCAGCCGAACGTCCGGCCGAGAAGGGATGTCTGTTCGGGCGTTGGGTAGAAGCGGAACCTGTACGCCCTGCGCACTTCCACCGCCGATCACCCTCCCGTCCCCTATCCGGTCACCTGCCCGAGCACCGGAAACCATACCACAGGGCACCGTAGAAAGCGTGCGCTTCATCCCCGTGCTTGAAAGGTAGGGGCTTTCGCGCCCGTTAGTCGGTAACTGAACTGGTCGGCGCCGCCCCTGGCGCTGGTTCCGGTAGAGGCGGCCACCGTCACGTCAACCGTCCCGTCCCCAGGCGGCGAGATCGCCGTGATCTGGCTACCGGAAACCACGGCCACGTCGGTTGCCGTGTTTGGCCCGAAGTCCACCGTCGCCGGACTCACGAAACCACTACCCGTGATCGTCACCCGCGTCCCGCCCGCGGCGGAACCGAAGCTCGGGCTGACGCCGGAAACGGTCGGCGCCGGAACACTGGAAACGGTCGGCGCTGGGGCGATGTATCCGCCGGTCGCACCGCCAGTGCCCCCGCTCCCACCGCCGGCCCCACCGCTCCCACCCGACGCCGCCAGATTGGTCAGTTGAAAGCTCGCCGGCGTAGCCCCGGAGGCGCTCGCGCTCACCGTGAAGGATCCCGCCACGTCGTTGGCGGTCAGGGCCGGCGCGGTCGCGATGCCGCTCGTGTCCGTGGTGGCAACCGCGGTGCTCGTCCCGCCCGCGAAACTGCCACTGGAGCCGCTCGACGGCGCCGTAAAGGTCACCTGCACCCCGCCGACCGGGTTGCCGGAGGCGTCGGTCACCTTGGCCGCCAGCGCATTGGCGAAGACCTGCCCCACCGTGGTGCTCTGACCACTCCCAGCGGAAACCGCCACCTGCGTGGCGTTCGCAGTGGACGCCCGCTGCCGCACATCCCTCCTGACAGCGGCAGCAGTGGCAGCGAGCGCGGCCGCGGGGACCACGCGGCGGCCCCTCTGCGCTATGCTCGGGGCCACGCCCGGTCCCGGCCCCGCGACTGACGCCCTGGAGGTGGAGCCGCTTGGAAGTCGTGCCCCGCCGCATGCGCGCCCTGATCAAGGCGGCGGCCGGTCCCGGCCTGACCCTCACGGAGGCCCCGGTACCGGAGCTCGGGCCGCTGGACGTGCTGATCCAGGTGCAGCGGGCCGGCATCTGCGGCACCGACCAGCACATCTACCGCTGGGACCGCTGGGCCGCCTCCCGCGTGCACGTGGGGCGGGTGATCGGCCACGAGTTCATGGGCCGCGTCGCCGCGGTGGGCGCGGCGGTGCGCCAGGTGGCCGTCGGGCAGCGCGTCTCCGGCGAGGGACACATCGGTTGCGGGCAATGCTACTGCTGCCGCACGGGCCAGGGGCATATCTGCGACCGGGTGGACATCATCGGCATCGACGTCGACGGGTGCTTCGCGGACTACCTGCGCCTGCCGGAGAGCAACGTCTGGCCGCTGCGGGCGGGCATCGGCGACGACGTCGGGGCCCTGCACGACCCGCTGGGCAACGCCATGCACACCGTGGCCACGGGGTCGGTCGGGGGGCGCACGGTCGTGGTCATGGGCGCGGGGGCCATCGGGCTGCTGATGACCTCCATCGCCCGCGCCGCGGGGGCCCTGGAGGTGGTGGTCCTGGACACCAACCCCCGCAAGCTGGCGCTGGCCCGCGAGTTGGGGGCGGATGTGGCCCTGGACGCCCGTGAGCCGGGGGTCGAGGCGGCCCTGCTCGGCCGCACGCGGGATGGCCGCGGGTTCGATGTCCTGCTGGAGGCCTCCGGCCACCCCGACGGCCTGCGCATGGGGCTGCGGCTGCTGCGCGGCGGCGGCACGGCCGCCCTGCTCGGATTGCCGGACGGGGAGGTCGCGCTCCGCTTGGCCGAAGAGGTGATCTTCAAGGGGCTGACCCTGCACGGCGTCAACGGCCGCAAGATGTACGAGACGTGGTACCAGGTGGAGGACTTCCTGGCCCACGGGCGGATCGATCCGGCGCGCGTGGTCAGCCACCGCCTCCCCCTCCGCCGCTTCGCCGACGCCTTCGAGCTACTGCGCGAGGGCGCGGCGGTGAAGATCCTGTTGGACGTGGAGGCCGGGGCCTGAGGGGGCGGCCGTCCGCGGGGCCGGGGGCGGCGGCCCCAGGGCCGGGGGCAGCGGGGGTGCGGACGCCCGGGACAGGGGACGCCTCCGTGCCCGCGACGGCGCCGGCGGGGCGGTGTCGGCGGCAGCCCGGCGGCAGGCGCCGGGGGAAGGGGCCCTGGGGGCCCGGAGGGGGGCGGGAGCCTTGGCGATGGGCGGCGTCGCGACGCGACTGGCGACCGAGTTGGCGGCCCTGCGCGAGGCGGGCACCTACAAAGGGTTTCGCTGCCTGCAGGGGGCCACGGGCCCCACCGTCTCCCTGGAGGGCCAGGGCGAGGTCCTGCTGCTCTGCTCCAACAACTACCTCGGGCTGGCGGCCCACCCCGAGGTGGTCGCCGGGGGTATCGCCGCCCTACGGCGCTACGGTGCGGGGGCGGCCTCGGTCCGCTTCATCTGCGGCACCCTGGACCTCCACCGCGCGCTGGAGGAACGCCTCGCCGCCTGGGTGGGGACGGAGGCCGCGCTCACCTTCGCCTCCTGTTGGAACGCCAACACCGGGCTCCTCCCCACCCTGCTCGGCGAGGGGGACGCCCTGCTCTCCGACGAACTCAACCACGCCAGCATCATCGACGCCGCCCGCCTGACCCGCGGCGCCACCCGCCTGGTGTACCGGCACGGCGACATGGCCGACCTGGAGGCCAAACTGATCGCCCAACGGGCCGCCCGCAGCCGCTGGATCGTGACCGACGGGGTCTTCAGCATGGAGGGGGACCTCGCCGACCTGCCGCGCATCACCCTGCTCGCCGAGCGCCACGACGCCGTCGTGGTGGTCGACGACTCCCACGGCCTGGGGGTGCTGGGGGCCACGGGGCGGGGCACGGCCGAGCACCAGGGGCTCCTGGGGCGCATCGACATCGTCACCGGGACGCTGGGCAAGGCCCTGGGCGGGGCCAGCGGCGGCTTCGTGGCCGCCTCGGCGGCGGTGATCGACTACCTGGCCCAGCGCTCGCGGCCCCAGCTCTTCTCCAACGCCCTCCCCCCGGCCGTCGCCGGCTCGGCCCTGGCGGCGCTGGAGGTCCTGGCCCGGGAACCCCAGCGGGTGGCCCGCCTAGGCGCCAACGCGGCCCACCTGCGCAGCGCGTTGCTGGCCGCGGGTTGCCGGCCCCTGCCCGGGGCCTCGGCGATCGTGCCCGTCCTGGTGGGCGCGACCGCCCAGGCCATCCGCTGGAGCGAGCGGTTGCTGGCGCAGGGCATCTTCGTGGTCGGTTTCGGCTACCCGGTCGTGCCGGAGGGGGCGGCCCGGTTGCGGCTGCAGGTCTGCGCCGACCACACCGGGCCCCAGCTGGAGCGCGCCGTCGCGGCCCTGGCGGCCCTGGGGGCCTCCGGCGGGGGGTGAGGCGGGGGGGGCGCGGCGGCGGGGGGTGCCCCCGGGGGGGGCGCGGGGCCCCCGCGCCCG
>DAHWHV010000639.1 GCA_027335545.1 Clostridia bacterium | reverse complement strand
CCGGCTCGGCGGTGGCCGCGGCCGCGGCGGCGGGCGGTGGCCGCGGCGGCGGCCGCCCGGATCTGGCCCATGCGGGGATCGGCGACGCCGCCCGGGTCGCCCAGGCGTTGGCGGCGGGGGTGGCGGCGCTGCGCCAACAGGCGGGGGCCTAGGGCCCAAGACCTTGGGGGGGCGACCATTGATTGACACTCGTCTTCAGGGGATGATACCCTCGTGCGCGTGATGGGCCTGGATGTCGGGGACAGGAGGGTGGGCGTCGCCCTGAGCGACGAATCGGCCTCCCTGGCCCAGGGCCTTTGCGTCATTCGCCGGAGCCGTCTGGACCGCGACCTGGCAGAGGTGGTGAGGCTCGCGGGGGTCCAGGGCGTCGGCAGTATCGTCGCCGGCCTTCCTCGGCGCCTGCGGGGTGACCTGGGACCCCAGGCCGAGAAGGTTCTGGCCTTTGTCGGCGCCCTCCGGCAGGCTGCCCCCGTTCCCGTCGAACTTTGGGACGAGCGCCTGACGACACGCATCGCCGAAGGGGCGTTGCGCGCGGGGGGCGTGTCGCGCGACCGGCGCAGGTCGCTGGTGGACCAGGTCGCGGCCTGTGTCATTCTCCAAGGGTTTCTGGACGCGCGGGCGGCGTCCAGGAGCCGGGCGGCGGACCGGGCAGGGGACCCAGGCGCAGCCCTCGGTGGCGTGGCGCCTCTCCCCTGAGGGGAGCGGGCCCGCCCGCCAGGGGACAGACTACACTGCCGTCGTCGGCTGGGGTGAGGCCTCCGATCCCGGTCGATGGCGGGCAGGGCCGCGCGGGCCGCGTCCCCGCGTGGTGCTCGGATGGCGGACGGCGGGGCGGATACGCAATTGCGGCCCAAGCGAGGTGACCCCGTGGTGGAGCGCGAAGAGGGGGACTTGGTGGTCCTCACCGACGAGAACGGCGAAGAGCACGAGTTCGAACTGGTCGATGTGTTCGAGGTCGACGGCAAGGAGTATGCCGTGCTCGCCTCGACCGAGGAAGAAGAGGACGAGGAAGCGATCGTCCTGCGCGTCGAGAAGGACGCGGAGGGCAACGACCAACTGGTGGACATCGACGACGACGACGAGTGGGAGAAGGTCGCGGCCCGCTGGGATGAAATCCTGGAGGACGAGGCCTCGCTGGAGTGGGACGACGAGGACGAGGATGACGACGAGGACGAGGATGGCGACGAGGACGACGAGGACGAGGATGACGCGGAGCCCGAGGACGCGGAGCCCGAGGACGACGAACAGGGCGGAGCGGGGCGTCGGGGCCGCTAGGGGGCTGCGCTTGCGACGCGTAGCGCCAGGGGGGGCGGTGGCCTGGGCGTACACCGGGGCCGCCCCGGCATGGCCGGTCGGCGCCGGCCCCTCCTGGGCCGGTCGCCCATGAGTAGGCGTGGTCGGCGGGGGCCAGGGGGCGGGCGTATGCCGCGGCGCCGTTGGGGGCGCTGGTTGGTGGGCCTTTGCTCCCTGGCGGCGGTGGCGGTCGGCGCCACGGCCGCGGTGCGGGCGCTCACGCTGCCCGTCGCCGCGGGCGCACGGGAGACGGTGCTGGTCGACATCCGCCCCGGGATGCGCCTGCGTGGGATCGCCGTGCAGTTGCGTCAAGCGGGGGTGGTCCGTAGCGCGTGGGCCTTCGAGGCCTTGGCCGTCGGTCACGGGGTGGCCAGGCGTCTGCAGGCCGGCGAGTACTCCCTGAGCCCGGCCATGACCCCGACGACCGTTCTGGCCCACATCTCCGGCGGGTGGGTTGCGGCCCGGAGCCTGGTCGTCCCCGAGGGCTGGAATTCTGCGCAGATCGTCGCGGCCCTGGACCGGCTCGGGGTCGGCGGCGGGCAGGCCGCCCTGCGGCAGGCCTCACAGGATCCGGTGCTGCTCGTCGACGCGGCGTTGCCGGCGCCGGCCGCCGGGGCGAAGGTCGCGCTGGAAGGGTATCTGTTCCCCGCCACCTACACCCTGGCCGCCACCGCCACGCCCCAGGAGATCTTCCTGCGTATGTTGAGCCGCTTCAACCGGGCCTGGACCCCCGCCCTGGCCTTGGCGGCGCGCCGGAACGCGGGCCTGAACACCGCCCAGGCGGTCACCCTGGCGAGCATCGTGCAACGCGAGGTACGCACGCCGGCCCAGATGGCCCTGGTGGCGGGGATCTATCTGCACCGCCTGCGGCTGGGCATGGCCCTGGACGCCGACCCGACGGTCCTGTACGCCCTGGGGTTGGTGACCCAGAATTCCCCCCTCAGCGGGGCCCAGACGGCGACCCCCTCGCCCTACAACACCTATCGCCACCCCGGCCTCCCCCCGGGACCCATCTGCAACCCCGGCGAGGTCGCGCTGGAGGCCGTGGCCCACCCGGCGGCGACACAGGCCCTCTACTTCCTGACGACCCCTGGAGGCCGCCTGGTCACGGCGGACACCCTGGGGCAGCAGGAGGCCGATCAGGCGCGCTACGGGGCCCGTGCCGGAGGGTAGGCCGGCGCTGCAAGAGCGAGCCTTTGCAGCACCGGCGTCCGGATGCCTGCTGCCCGCCGCCCTGGCGACGCACTCCCCCTTGTGGTTGAGGGACCGCCGGGCGCTTTTCGCGCGGCGTCCTCGGCGCGACGTCCGAAGCCCCGCCACCGCGGCCCCGGAACCCCCTGCTGGCCGCGTGCATACCCTGGGATGGACGCCGCGCGCTGGGCGACGGCTGGCCGGGGACCCGTGCGGCGATGGAGGGCGAAGGGGGGAGAGCGCGTTGGGTCTGGGCTGGTTGCTGGTCTTGGCGGCCGCGGGGCTGCGAGGGCTCTGGCTCCTGCACGGCTACATGAACGGAGGGTCGACATTCCCCGAGCCCCTGTCGTCGGAGGAGGAGCGGAAGGCGCTCGTGGCGATGCATCAGGGAGACGCGACGGCGCGCGCGCGATTGATCACCCACAACCTGAGGCTGGTGGCGCACATCGTCAAGAAGTTCGACGGATGTGGAGAGGAGGTCGACGACCTCCTCTCCATCGGCACCATCGGCCTGATCAAGGGGGTGGCGACGTTCAACCCGCTGCGCGGCACGCGGCTGGCCACGTATGCCGCCCGCTGCATCGAGAACGAGATCCTCATGCACCTGCGCGCCATGAAGAAGACGCGGGGCACCGGGGGGATCGACGCGCCGATCACCCACGATGGCGAGGGCAACGAACTGACCATGGCGGACGTCCTGCCCAGCGATGAGGAGGATATCCTGGAGCGGGTGGCCAGGGGGCTGACCCGCACGCGCCTGGCGGAGATCATCCGCGCGCGTTGCTGCTGGCGGGAACGGTTGATCCTCGCCCTGCGATTCGGTTTTGGCGGCCTCGAGAGCCACACGCAGCGAGAGGTCGCCCAGCGCCTGAACATCTCCCGCAGCTACGTGAGCCGCATCGAGATGGAGCCCACCGTGGCGGCCAGGGCGCCGCGCCACGGCCGCCCAGGCGCGCTCCGCCGCCCCTCGGCCGGCCGTGGGGTCGCGGTGCGGAGAGGGGCGGAGTGGGCCCGTCCCCCATGCCCCACCGGGCGGGTCGGGGAAGGGACGCCGAGGACTCTGGCGAAGTGGGCCAACGTTGGCGGGGCCCTGCGGCCCCAGGCCGCCGCGGGCCCACCGGCCCGTGCCGCACCATCCGGTTCCCCAGAGGAGCGCGTAAGGTGGCAGTGCAGCGAGAATCCGTCGAGTCAGGCGCTGCGTCGGAACCGCAACAGGGCATCCCGCTGCCTGAGCGGCTGCATGCCCTGATCGCCGGTGACCAGGCGGGCGGCGGCCTGCGCATCAAGATCTCCGCCCTGGCCGAGCGCTTGGGGGTCAGCGAGGCGCTGGTGCGCCGCGCCGTCAAGGCCCTGGTCGAGGCGGGCCGCATCCGGGTCCTCTCCGCCGGCCGTGAGGGGACCCGCCTGATCCCGGAGTCGCCCCCGCGGGGCGGGGCGCGCCGGGGCCGCAAGCCCGCGGCCCCCGCCGCGACGTATTGCCCCTGGTGCGGCGAGACGGTCGCCGACGCCTGGCGCTTCTGTATGGGGTGCGGCGAGGCGTTGCCCGCGCGGCCCTGAGCGTACCCGAGCCCGAACGCCCCGCCGCCGGCCGGCGCACCGAGGCGCCGTGCGGGGTGTCGGGGCTGGGACGGGTCGGGCGGGGCATAGCCTGACGTGGGGAGAGCCGGTGGGGACGGGCCGCGCCTCCAGCCGCGGCGGCGGCGAGTGGGCACTGACGTATCGGTGCGTGGGGACGGAGGACGAGGCCCACAGGGCCTGGGAGGCGGTGCATCGACTGCTGCGCGAGGCGGTGGAGCGCACCGCGCCCGCAGGGCGGGCCTCCGACGGCGAGCCCTCCGAGCCGGCGCCCGGCGGTTCCGCCCTTCCCCTCAGCCCGCCGCCGCGGGGGGCCGAACCGCCCGACGGGCCGCTGGGTCGGGGCACGCATCGGCGGGGTGAGGCCGGTGCGCGTGGTCTGCTATGAACGCGTCAGCACCGAGGGTCAGGCGGGGCCGGACCACTACAGCCTGGCTACCCAACGGGACATTTGCCACCGCAAGGCGCTGGAACTGGGCGCCACCAGCGTCGAGCACCTCGAGGACACCTACACGGGGACGGAACTGGACAGGCCGGCGATGACCCGCCTCCTCCAGTTGGTGGAGCGCCGCGAGGTGGACGCGGTCGTCTTCCTGGACGTGGATCGCATCGGCCGCAACGCCCTGGACATCCTGACCGTGGACCGGCGCCTGGCCCGGGCGGGCGTGGCGCGCCACTTCGCCTTGGGCAACTGGCAAAGCAGTGAGCAGGGCAAGCTGCTGCTGCACATCCACGCCGCGATCGCCGAGGAGGAGCACGACAAGATCCTGGAGCGCACCACGCGCGGCAAGCGCCAGAAGGCCGCCGCCGGTCGACTCCGGACCTGGACGCGACTGTATGGCTACCGCTTCCGGAAAGGCGAGGGGCGGCTGGAGGTCGACCCGGCGGAACGCCGCGTCGTGCGGCAGATCTTCGCGTGGTGTGCCGAGGAGGGGCTGGGCAGTGTGGAGATCGCCCGCCGCCTCACCGAGCGTGGCGTGCCCTCGCCGCGGGCGGGGATGCGCAGCCGGCAGGGCGTCGTCTCTGGCGCCTGGCGCCACGAGCAGATCTGGGCGATGCTGCGCAACCGCACCTACGTCGACGGCGAGATCGTCCGCCCCGACGCCCTGCCGCACTGGGCCCCCGTGCGCACCGAGCCCCTCGTACCGCGCCCGCTCTGGGAGCGGGTGCAGACGGTGTGCGCCCGGCGCGCCCGCGGCGGCGCTCGGCGGACGCGCCAGGAGTACCTGCTGCAGGGCCTGCTCGAGTGCGGCCGCTGCGGTCGGGCGCTGGGGGTCCGCACGCGGTCCGCGGGCACCCCGGGGGGCCGCAGTTGGCGCTACTACCACTGCCCCGGGCACTACACCGGCGCGGACCTGGCGCGCTGCCCGCAGATGCCCCTGCCCGCGGGCTCCTTGGAGGACCTCGTGTGGGGGCTGCTGGCACCGGCGCTGGGCGATGCGCGGCGTCACCTGGTCGAGTTGCGCCGCGGTGGCGACGCCGCGCTGGCCGGCCTGCAGCTGCGGCGCGAGGAGGCCGACGGGCGGCGGCTCCAGGCGCAGGCC
>DAHWHV010000634.1 GCA_027335545.1 Clostridia bacterium | reverse complement strand
GCCGCGTCCGCCCGCCGCTGTCGCGGTTCCGGCCGGGTCCCCCGGGCCCGCGGGCGGACGGGCGCGCCGCGCGGGTCGGGCCGCGGCCCCGACCCCGGGGACGGCCGCCATGGGGCGGGCAACCCTGATCGTCGCCCTGGCCACGCTGGGCAGCAAGCTCCTGGGTTTTGCGCGCAACACCGCGCTGGCGGACCGCTTCGCCGCCAGCAACCTCACCGACGCCTACAACGTCGCGGCGCTCATCCCCCTGGTCCTGTTCTCGGCGGTGGGGGTGGCGATCACCAACGTCTTCATCCCGCTGCTGGCCGAACTGCTCGCCGGGGCGGACCAGCGGGAGGCGGAGCGCTTCGCCGCCAACGTCAACGGCGCGGTGACCGTGACCGTGGCCCTGCTGGTCGCGGGGTTGGAGGCCAGCGCCGGTCCCCTGGTTCACGCGATCGTCGGGGGCTGGCCTGCGGGCAAGCAGGCCCTGTGCATCGAGTTGGTGCGCATCAGCGCCCCGCTGATCCTCTTCTACGCCTGGGCCGGCGTGGTGGGGGGGGTGCTGAACGTGCGGGGGTACTTCGGGCCCAACGCCGCGATGGGCATCCCCCAAAACCTCGTGCTGATCGGCGCCATCCTGGCCGCGAGCACGGCCGGTCGCCAGGACATCCGCTGGGTGGCCTGGGGTGGGCTCATCGGCACCTTCACGACCTACCTCGTGCAACTGCCCGCCCTGCACCGCTCGGGCTTCCGCATCGGCTGGCGCTTGGACCTGCGCGACCCGCGCCTGCGGCGCATGGGCGTGATGGTCCTGCCCGCTGCCCTGACGGCCCTGGCCCAGCAGATGGGGAGCCTGTTCGTCTACATCCTGGGGTCGCGGCTGGCCGCGGGGCTGATCTCCGACTTCACCTACGCCAGCCGGTTGCAGTTGCTGGCCTACTCCATCCTGGGGCTGTCCATCGTCACCGTGGTCTATCCGAGCATGGCCACCGCCGGCGCCACCGGGGAGGCGGGGCGCTTCCGCCACACCTTCGCGCGCGGGCTGGGGCTGGTGAACCTGGTCACCATCCCCCTGGCCCTCGGCCTATTCGTCTTCCGCGGGCCGGTGGTCCTGGCGGCCTTCCAGCACGGACGCTTCACGCCCGCCGACACGGCGGCCACCGCCCTGCCCCTGGCCTACCTCTCCTTGGGCACGCTGGCCTACGCCTGGCAGGACTACCTCAACCGCACCTTCTTCTCCCTGCACGACACCCGCACACCGATGGTCGCCGCCCTGATCGGCACGGCCGTCGGCGTCACCGGGGCCTTCCTCCTCTACGGTCGCATGGGCCTGGCCGGCCTGGGCCTGGCCATGGCGGTCGGCTGGTCCGCGGCGGCCGCCTTCCTGGTCGTGCGCCTGCGCGGGCGCCTGGGCCTGCTCGGCGGGCGACGGATCGCCGCCTCGGCCGGGCGGTTGGCCGTCGCGGCCCTGGCCGGTTTCGGGGGCGCGCGGCTGCTGTATGCGCCGTTGGCGGCGCGCTTCGGCGGCGGCTGGGGAGGGCACGCCGCGGCACTGGCGGCCTGCTCGGCCCTGGCGGTGGCGGGCTACGGGGCCGGGGCCTGGGTGCTGCGGGTGCCGGAGGTCGACCTGGGGTTGGAGGCGGCCCGCGGGGCGTGGCGCCGCCTGCGTCGCGGGGGTGGTCCCGGCAAGCGTCCGCTCTTGCCGTGACCACCTGGTGCCCCTGCCCGCGTTCGCCGTCGCCCTGGCGCCGCCTGGCCGCGGCGTGCGGCGTGCAGCGCAAGACCGCCCAAGCGCCCCAGCGGGGGCCCGGTCGCCTCAGGCCCCGCGGGGGGCCCCACCCGTCGCGCCCGACGGCGCGCCCCGCAGGCG
>DAHWHV010000418.1 GCA_027335545.1 Clostridia bacterium | reverse complement strand
CAGCACCGGCAGCCGGCCGGGGTAACGGTTCCGATCCGCCCCCTGGCCCACGGGAGGGAACCGAGGCGCCTGCGGGGGGGGGCTGATGGCCACCACCCCCGGGAGCCTCGTCGCTCCACTCCGTGCCATCTGTCACGACCGGCCACCCCCTCGGGGCGCTCTGGTGCGCCAAGGCCCTCTGACCAGGGATTCCGGGCGCCCGGAGGGGGCGCCGCCCACACGCTGCACCAGAGACAAGAGCAGATCGCGCAGTCCCGGCCCCCGTTCCGCCGGGCTCTCGCAGCAAAAGGCGGCGGCCACCCCCCGCATGGCGCGGGCCGCGGGGCCCTGCTCGGTCGCCAGCAGGAAGGGACGCTGCTCCCGGACCGAGCGGCAGACCCGCGGATCGCGCGGTACCCAGCCGAGTGGCCGGGGCGACCAAGCCAGGTATCCACGGCAAACGTGCACAATGCCCCGTGCCGCGGCCTCGGCCTCGGCGGCGCTCTCCGCCATGTTGACCAGCAGCCAGGTCTCCCCCCGTGGATCGGCGGCGACGATGGCCTTGCAGGTGGCGTAAGCGTCGGCCAGCGCCGTGGGCTCCGGCGTGGTGACGACAATGCGCTCGCCGGCGGTAGCCAGTAGCGCGTGGACCAGGGGGCCGAGCCCGGCACCCGCGTCCAGTACGCAGACATCGTACGCGCCCGACAGGCTGCCGAGGGCGGCCCCAAGTCGCGCCACATCCTCGGCCGCGGCATCCCCCAACGCCTGCAGCCCGGAGGCGGCCGCCAGCAAGTGCAGCCCAAGGGGGGCCCGCACCAGGGCATCGCTCGCGCTGCAGCTGCCATGGAGCACGTGGCCCAGGTGCCGCTCCGGGCAGAGACCCAAGAGTACGTCGAGGCTGCCGAGCCCACTGTCCCCGTCCACCAGCAGCACCCGCTGCCCGCGTTCACAGAGCGCCAAGCTGAAGTTGAGGCTGAAGTTGCTCTTACCCACCCCGCCCTTTCCCCCGGTTACGACCACGACGCGTGCCGTGGCCGCACCAGCCGGGGAAGGGCCGGTTCGGCCCGCCGGTTCCCACCGCCCTGTCGCCTCCATGCCCGTGCCTCCTTGCCCCTCACCCACCCGGCGTGTCGCCGGGCAGAGCGCAGCGCCCCTACGCCCCCTGCGCGGTGCGCGCCATCGCCAGCGCCTCTGCCAGCCGGTCCGGCCAGGCCACGGCCAGGTAGTCGGGCACACGCGGTCCGGCGGCGAAATAGGAGAGCGGGAGCCCGCGGGCTGCCGCCACGCCCGTGACCTCCGGGGGAGTCGCGCACGCGTCGAGCTTGGTGAGCAGCAGGCGCGCCGCCCCGGTAGCGCATGCGTGCAGGCTCGCGCGGTACGTGGCGAGCACGGCCTCGGCCTCAGCGCGCCGGGCGGTCGCCTCCAGGACGAGATGGACCTCGATCCCGCCGTTCCACGGCGACGCCGGCGGGCCCACGGGCGGGGACTGGGCGTGCCCGGCATCGGCCACGGGAGACGGCGGTTCAGGCCCGCCAGCCCGCGCC
>DAHWHV010000612.1 GCA_027335545.1 Clostridia bacterium | reverse complement strand
GGTGCCGGGACCTGGTGCCCAGGGCCCCTGGCGCGCGGATCGGTGCGCCCCCGCGGCGGGGCGCACCGATCCGCGCGCGTTTGCCCAGGCGGCACCGGCGCCCCCGCCCCTGGCTCCCCTCCATCCAGGCAGAGTGCCGGGCCCCATGCCCTGGGCCCGGCGCGGACCGGGCCGCCCACCCGACGGGCGGCTGCCCGGCTTGACCCGCCAACGCCAGCCCTGCCCCCCCCCGAAGTCTGCCGCCCCGCGACAGGCCGCCCGCGCGCCTGCGTCGAACCGCTCGGGCGGGTCGGTCCGGGGGGGTAGGGCGTTGGGCGGCACCGCGGCATCCATGGGAGGCGGGGCGGGAGGCGGGGCGGGAGGCGGGGCGGGAGGCGGGGCGGGAGGCGGCGGAGCGGCCCCCGGGGTCGGCGCGGGCGGCGGCCAGGGCCTGGCCTCTCGCGTCCCCCGTCCCACCTGGAGCTCCACGTTGATCCTCCTGGCCCTCGCCGCCGCCCTCCTCCAGGGCAGCGCCATCTCCCCCGCCATCTACGGGCTGGCCGGGCTGTGGTGGCTCGCCGGGATCGCCGTGCGGCGCGTCGGTCGCTGCGTCGCCGTGCGCCAGCAGGTCTCGGCGACCCACATCACCCCGGGCCAGGACGTGCGCGTGCGCATCACCCTGAGCAACCGCTCGCGCCTCCCCATCCCCTGGCTGTGGTTTCAGGAGCCGCTGCCCGTGCGCCTGGAGGCCGGGGCGCACTTCCGCGCCTGCACCACCCTAACGGCGGGCGGCCGCTGTCAGGCCGAGTTCACCCTGCGCCCGCTGCAGCGCGGGCAGTACCGCATCGGCACGATCGACTTCACGCTCGGGGACTGGTTCGGCCTCTGCACCTCCCAGGGCCACGCCGAGTTGCCCATCTGGCTGACCGTCTTCCCCCGCATCCTCCCCCTGCCCTCCCTGCACCCCACGGCCCTGGTCCCCGTCGGGCCCCGGCGCGACCCGGTGAGTCCCTTCCGGGAGGAGCTGCCCCACGGCCTGCGCCCGTATACCTCAGGCGATCCGCTGCGCTGGATCGCCTGGAAGGCGTCGGCCCGCCACGGCACCCTGGAGGTCAAGGACTTCCCCCGGGTGCGCGAGCGCTCGAGCATCCTGGTGCTGGACCTCGACGAGCGTTCCTGGCAGACGGCCTTCGCCCGCAAGGCCATCGAGCGGGTGTTCTCCGTCGCGGCCTCCTACTTCTGGAACCCACCGGACGGGGATCAGGCCACCGGCCTCTTCACCCACGCCGCCTCCGTGCGCTTCGTCCCCGAAGGCAGCGGGGTGCTGCGCGAGGCGCCGCGCCTGGTGCGTGTCCCGCCGCGCCGGGGCCTCCGCCATCGACGGCAGATCCTGGAGATACTCGCCCGCTTGCAGGTCTCCCCCGGCCCCAGCCTGGCCGAGTTGCTCCTGCTGCTGGGGCGGCGCCTGGAGCCCGGGGACGCCGTCCTGATCCTCACCCCGGGGCACCGGCCGGCCGCCTGGGAGGCCGCCCGGCGGCTGGCCGCGGCGCGGCACCCCGTGACGCTGCTGGCGTTTGAATCCCAGGCCCTGCCTCCCTGCCCGGGGGTCCGGCTCCTACCGGTGACCCTGGAGGGGGAGGTCCAATGGGCCTGATCCGCCTCGGGGGGCCCGGGGAGATGGCCGGACGCTTCGGCATGGGCGCCCTGCTCGCGGGCATGGGCCTGGGCCTAGCCGCGCAGTTCGCCCTGGCCTGGGCGTGGGCGCACAACCCCTTTGGCCCCCCGCCCCTGGCCGTGGGGGCCGGGGTCCTGGTGGCCGCCTGGGCCCGGACACTGGCCTCGGTGGCGCGCGACGACGGCGGCGCGGACAACGAGATCGCCTGGATCGGGCTGCTGGTGGGGGCCGGTCTGGCCGTGGCCTTTCTGCGGGTCACACCGCGTGCGGGCACGCCGGCCGTCCTCGCCGCGGGCTGCGTCTGGAGCGCCTGGTGGCTGACCGGCTACATCTGGCGCACCCTGCTGACGGCCGCGCCACCGCCCCGCGACTCCGCCGCCGACCCCGACCGGGACGCCCACGGGCAGGTGCGGGGCAGCGGCCTCGTCGATATCGCCGCCAACGTGCACGCCGGGGCCTTCGGGGGGGTGCTCGCCGCAGCGGCCGTGGCCCTGCTCGGGCTGTCCCTGCGCCACGGGCGCCCGGGTCCCGCCCCCGAGTTCGCCGCGGTGGCCATGGCCCTGCAGTGCGGCTGCGCCTGCCTGCTGGTGGCCCAGGGGCAGCGACGCGCCCTGCTGCGGCAGGCCCAGATCTATGGCGCCGAGGTGCTGCCCGGCTTCGCCGCGGGCTCCGCGGCCGGGGTGATCGCCGTCACCTCGGCCCTGATGCTGCTCGCCCTGCTGGTGCCGGCCTACCCCACGCTGTTGCCCCACCACCTCCACGTGACCCTCGGCAACCCGCTGGCCCACGCCCCGAGCCCCGGCGCCGGCGCGACCGGCACGCGGGCGGTCACCGGGACCACCGCGGGCGGTGGGGTGAGCCCGATCGGCGGCGGCCCCGGTGCGAGCGCCGCGCTGCCCTTCCTGATGGGTCTGGTGGGGTTAGCGCTGGGCGCCGCCCTACTGCGCATGGCCTGGCTGTGGGTGCGCGACGGGCTGGCGCGCCGCGTCTCGCTGCTGGAGACCCTGCGCAATCTCTGGGCAGCCCTGCTGGAGGCCCTGGCCGCCCTGTTCGCCGGCGTCGGCCTGCTGGCGCTGTGGCGCGCCCTGGTCCCGGCCGGGCCGGGCCGGCCCGGGGCGGCGGGTGAGACCGCCCGGCGTGGCGGTGGCCCCAACCTCTGGCAGCGCCTCGCCGACCCCCGCACCCGTATCCGCGCCGCCTACCGGCAGATGCTCGCGGGCGTGGGGGGCAAGGGACACCGGCGGCCGGCCTGGTTCTCCCCCGCCCGCTTCCGCCGGACGCTGCAACCGGAGCTCCCGTCGGGCGAGCCGGACCTGGGCCGCCTCACCGGCCTCTACGAGGAGGCCCGCTACAGC
>DAHWHV010000609.1 GCA_027335545.1 Clostridia bacterium | reverse complement strand
CGCCTGCTGCGTGGCGCGTACCGCTTTGCGCTGACGGGCACGCCCGTGGAAAACGCCCTCTCCGATCTCTGGTCCCTCTTCGCCTTCGTGGCGCCCGGCTACCTCGGCTCCGCGCGCACCTTCCAGCAGCGCTTGGCGGCGCCGGTCGAACGCGGCGGGAGCGAGGAGGCGGCGCGAACGCTGCGGCGGCTGGTGGGGCCCCTGGTACTGCGTCGGACCAAGCGCGATCCGGGCGTGGCGGACGAGCTGCCGCCCAAGATTGAGACGCTGCAGCGCTGTTACCTGACGCGCGAGCAGGCGGCGCTCTATGAGGCTGTGACCCGCAGCCTGATGGAGCGCATCGCGGGCAGTTCGGGCATGGCCCGCCGCGCGGCGGTGCTGCTGGCGCTGCTGCGCCTCAAGCAGGTCTGCAACCACCCGGCCCACTACGCCGCCGACGGGTCGGCGCTCGCCGACCGCTCGGGCAAGCTGGCCCGCATGGAAGAACTCCTCGACGAGGTCGTGGCCGAGGGCGAGCGGGCCCTGGTGTTCACGCAGTTCGCCGCCTTCGGCCGCCGCCTGGCCGACCACCTGCGCGCTCGCCTGCCGCGCTGCCCGGTGCTCTATCTGGACGGCTCCACGCCGGCCGCCGCGCGCGTGGCGGTGGTCCGGCGCTTCCAGGAAGGGGCCGGGGCAGAGGCGGCCGGGCCCTGCGTCTTCGTGCTCTCGCTGAAAGCCGGTGGTTCGGGCCTCAACCTCACCGCGGCCCGCCACGTCTTCCACTTCGACCGCTGGTGGAACCCCGCGGTGGAGCAGCAGGCGACCGACCGCGCGCATCGAATCGGCCAGACCGCCACGGTGCAGGTGCACCGGCTCATCTCCGTCGGCACGCTGGAGGAGCGCATCGATGAGTTGATCCGCCGCAAGGAGGGCCTTGCGGCCGGCGTCTTGGGGGACAGGGGCGAGGGCTGGATCACCGAACTGAACGACGCCACGCTGCGCGAGATCTTCACGCTGCGGCGGGCCGCCCTCGGCTGAGGTGCGCGGGAGAGGGGGCCGCACTACCGCCCGCACGAGCACCGGGGGGCGACCACGACGGGGTGGGGGCGCGACCATCCAGGCCGGTTGCGGCGCCAAGCGCAGGCGGATAACGGTAGTCGACGGGGGCACGAGGGCCGGACCGGCTGGCGCGCCAAGCGCCGACGGGCGACCATCACGGCGGGGCGCGCGGCGACCCGGCTGGCGGTACCACGCGCCGCGCGGCGACCGCGACGAGGGGGGGCGCGGCGCTCTGGAGGAGTTCGGGCGGTCCTGGTGGGCGAAGCGGTTCCTTGACCTGCTGAAACGGGAGGCGGACAGGGGCCGCCTGGCCCAGGGCGCCAGTTGCGCACGGCAGGGCCGGGTCGTGGACCTGGAGGTGCGGCCCGGCAGGATCCGTGCCCGCGTGACCGGGTCACACCGCTCCGCGTACCGTGTCGAGCTAACGGCGGCGTGTCTGGCCGCCGGGCCACAGGCCACGCTGCTACACCTCTTGCGGGGCAAGGACCCGGCCGATCTGCCGCGGGCCCTGGAACCCGAGGCCCTGCAGGCGGGCGCCGCCCTCTTCCCCCGCAGCCTCGGGTTTGAGTGCGCCTGCCCGGACTGGGCGTACCCCTGCAAGCACGCCGCCGCAGTGGCATTGGAGTTCGCGCGGGTGCTCGACCGCGACGCCAGCCCGCTCTTCATCTTCCGCGGCGTGGACCATGGCGCGCTCCGGGCCCTCCGAGCGGCGGGGCGGGCGGAAGGGGGCGGCGCCGCGACGCCTCGCGCCATGCACCGCCGCGTCCCCCTCTACTTGGAGCCGCCTGGGGCGCGGCCCCTGGTGCACAACCACGACGTGTGGGGCGATCCCACCGTGCTGCTGGCGGCGGTGGACTGGGACAGCGGCGCGGAGACTCCCCCCGCGGGCCCGGGGCACGGAGGCGAGCCGGCGGCACGCGCCGACCTCCCCCTGCGCCTGGCGCCGCCACCATGGCGCCCGGGCCAGGAGAAGCCCCTGCGGGAGGCGATGGC
>DAHWHV010000607.1 GCA_027335545.1 Clostridia bacterium | reverse complement strand
TCGGGAGTCGCCCCCCGGGGGCGCCCCACCCGGGGATGGCGAGGACGAACTGCCCCCGGGCGTGCGGGCGGCGGGGCGGGACCCGAACGTGCTCGCCGCCCTGGGCGACCTGTTCCGCCGCAACTGCCGCGACGCCCGGGGCGTGCGTCGCGAATTCGCCGTTGGCGAGGCCGAGGCCCTGGCGCGCGAGGCGGTCGAGCGCCTGTGCCACCCCGACGCCTTCTGCCTCGCCGACGTGGGAGGGCTGCGCCTGCACCTGGAGGTGCCCTCGGAGACACACCCCGGTCCGGCCCGCATCCACGCCAATGCCTGGGACGACGACGAGGGCGTGTGGCGGGCGATCGGGCACATCGACCTCCCCGTGGCGGGCGCGCGCTAAGCGCCGCGACGGGTCTCTCCGAGCAGGGGGCTCATCACGGCGGTGCCAAACCCCGATACCGTAGGTAACCGTATAGAGCGCCCGCAGTGGCCGGAAATGCGTCCTCGCCGTGCCCGCGGACGCGACAGGGGGAGCCCATGCTGCACAGACCATCCCGCACCTCTCCGGGCCGTCCGGGGCCGGTTCGTCGCCTGCGCCGCCCCCTAGCCGCGTTCGTGGCCGCTGCGGCCCTGCTGGCCGCCTGTGGCCGGGGCCCCAGCCCTGCCGTGTCCGGCCCGCGGGCGCCCGCGGCGGCGAGCGCCATCCTGAACGTCGACTGGGGGGGCGAGCCGGCCAGCCTGAATCCGCTGCTGGCCGCGGACGCCATCTCGTACAACGTCCTGGACCAAGTGATGGAGGGCCTGGTGCGCCTGAACCGGGCGGGCACCCCCGTGCCGGGGATCGCCTCCTCCTGGACCGTCGGTCCCCGGGCACGCACCTACACGTTTTCGCTGCGGCCGGCGCGCTGGAGCAACGGCGACGCGCTCACCGCCGCTGACTTCGTCTTCGCCTGGGATGCGGCCCTCAACCCTTGCACCGGTTCGCCGACCGCCGGCAACCTCTCGGCCATCGAGGGTGCGGCGGCGTTGCTGGCGCTGCGCTGCCCGGACCCGCACGCCCACCCGGCTGCGTTCGCCCGGGCGCAACGGCAGGCGACGGCGCTGGATGCCCACCTGGGGCTGCGGGCCCTCTCGACCCACACCCTGCGGGTCACCCTCAGCCTCCCCAGCCCTTACTGGCTGGACCTCACGGCCCTGCCGGTCTACTTCCCCGCCGACGCGGCACGGGTCCGGGCGTGGGGGGTCAAGGCCTACGGGACCGCCATCGACCGCTTGGTCTTCGACGGGCCGTTCGTCATCTCCAAGTGGCGTTCCGGGGACTACCTGGACCTGCGCCGCAATCCGCGCTACTGGGACGCGGCGGCGGTGCATCTGGCGGGCGTCCACGGGCTCATGGTTTCCGACCCGGCCACGGCGGTCAACCTCTACCAGGCGGGCCAGTTGGACATTTTGGCCCCGGTCCTGCCGTCTTCCTATGTGCACCGCTTCCGCGGCCGACCCGGCTTCCGCTCCGCGACGGCGCCGACCACCTGGTTCCTCTGGGTGAACACGGCGGTCGCGCCCCTGACCAACGTCCACGTCCGCCGGGCCCTGTCGGCGGCGATCGACCGCCGCTCGCTGGCGGGGGCGGTGGTGCGCGGCGGGGCCCACGCCGCCTATGCCCTGACGCCGCCGGGGATCGTCGCGGCCCCGGCCCCGGGTTCCTTCGCCAGCCGGGTCGGACCGGTGCTCCCGGTCACGGCGCATCCGTCCCGGGCCCGGGCGGAACTGGGCACCGGCCTGCGGCAACTCCACCTCACGCAGTTGCCCCCGCTCACCGTCCTGGGGCCCGCCTCTGCCCGGTCGGAGTTGGCGACGCTGCAGGCGTTCTGGCGCCAGAACCTAGGAGTGGGCGTGCGCGTGCAGACCGTGGACATGCAGGCCGAGTTGGCGGACCTGCAGTCGGGTCGCTTCGACTTGGCGCTGATCGATTGGAGCTATGACTACAACGACCCGACCAGCTTCCTGAACGTCTTCGCCGGGCCCATGGACTTCACCCACTGGGCGGATCCCGCCTACACGGGCGCCCTGCAGCGGGCCGCCGCCGCCGGCGACTCGCCGGCGCGGGCCGCGGACCTGGCCACCGCCGAGCGAGCCCTGCTATCGCAGTTGCCGGCGATCCCCCTCTTCTGGCCCGGCCAGAACTGGGTGGCGCACGCGGACATCCACGGTTTGGTCGTGCATCCGCTGGGGGAGACGTTCAGCCTGCGCGGCGTGGTCAAGGCATAGGGGGGCGGGCAAAGCCCCGCTTGGGGGTCCGTGGCGGGGCAGGTCTGGGCGGTTCGGCGCGAGGCGACCAGCACAGGCCGCGCCGCGCGCTCGCTCGTAGGACGGTGCTGCGAGAGTTTGCTCTTGCAGAAACCGTCTTCCGCATCACCCGGCGCCGCGGAGCACCTGCCACCCGGTGACCCGGGCGGCCGCGACGGTGGCGACCTGGACCACCGCCGCCAGCCTGCGGCCACCGAGGCGCGCGGGTCGCCCACCCGGCGGGGAGCAACCGGGCCGCCCAAGCCCAGCGGGGCACCCCGGCCGGCTCCCGGCCCTCCAGCCAGTGTGCGAGGTGAGGGCCAGGGCGTGCGTGGCCTGCGCCACCCACGCCCTGGCCGTCGGCGCGAGCATCACGGCCACCACCTCCCCTCACAGGCGTCTCACCCGGATCATTGGCGGCGCGGGGAGGGGGGTGGGCCGGCCACCCCTCAGAACGGCACCCGTCTCTCGTCGACGATGCGCATCCCCCGCTCCGCCGCCCACGCCATCACGCCGGCCCAAAAGCCCTCGCAGGCCCCGGCCACCGCGGCGCCGTCGCTCAGCGTTCCGGCCATGGCCATCCCGCAGAGCGCGTCGTATCCCGCTGGCCGCCCGGCAAGCCCCAGCGACTCCTCGAAGACCTTGGATCCCGTGCTGTAGAGGTGCCGCTCGGCGAGCGCCATGAGGAAGGCCCCGTGGAGGGCCATGTCCAGGGCGATCCGGGGGAGGGGGGCGGTCTGCCCGCGGTGGCGCGCGTTGCGGAGCTTGCCGACCCACTCATAGAGTTCGCCGACGATCAGCCCGCGCATGGCCTCGGCGAACTTCTGCTGGGGCTGCCCTTGCGCCGCCGCCCGGAGCTGCGGGAAGAACCCCTCCGGGTCGTGCAGCGGCAGGACGTGCACAAAGGCGCCGTGCGTCAGGGGCCAGCGCTCGTCGACCTCCGCCGCCTGGGCGAGGACCGTGCCGCGCCCGAGGAGGTTGACCTCCGCCTTCCAGGGCCCGGTGCACCACTCGTGGCTCAGGTCGGCTTCGGTGGTGCGCAGGACGCAGAGCATCTCGATGTCGGAGTATGGTCCGTCCGTGCCCCGCGCCAGAGAGCCGTAAATCCCCACCGCGAGCAGATCGCCGCGCAAGCGGTCCAGGGCGGCGGCGGCCATCGCGTGCGCCAGCGCCAGCCGTGCCTCATGACCCATCGGCTCCGGACCGAGCGCCATCCCGCGCGACCTCCCCATCGGTGCATGGTCCGTTCGCCGCCGCGGTGCTAGGAGGCTGCTGCGCAAGGCAGCAGGCCCTTGGACCACCGAGGAGCGCATCTCACCGCTTGAGCCTCCGGCTGCGTCAGTTCCCCTTGCCGGACGCCCAACGGGCAGGAGCGCCGCCCGAGGGGGCGCACCCTTTCGCACGTGGCCGACGGGTTCCGGTCGAGGTGGGTCATGACCCCGAACCGCCATGCCGCAGACACGAGCGGGCCCCCTCTGGGTCCGTCACGGATCTCGGTTCCAGGTTCGGCGGACCGGCCCCCAACCCCCCTCTCGCGTGGCCCGTTCTCAGGCGCGCCCGATCTCGAAGTGCGTCGGGGCGCGGCCAGACGCGGGATGAGCGCGGCCCCCCGAACCCCTGCCGGTGGGTGGCCGCGCACGCCAGGCGGCAGGTCGGGGCGGCTTCCCTGAACCTCTGTGCCGCCGCCCTTCGAGCACCCTTAGAGCAGGGCGTTGAAGAGCCAGCGGAAGGCGCCCCAGGTCTGGGCGCGGAAGTACGGGCTGAAGCCGTACAGCACGCAGCTCCCGGCCTGCAGCGGCACCTCGGCGACGGCGGCCGTGCCGGCCAGCCGGCCGATGCCCTCGGCCAACCCGGCGGCGACCGGCTCGGCCGTGAAGCGGGCGGCGACACAGGCGTCCGCCGTGCGAAAGGCCGGCCCCCCGCGATACATCACCCAGGTGCGGGGGCCTGTGCCGAAGCCCAACGGCCCCGGGGTCGGCGCGATGGCCACGATGGCCCCCGGGGCGAAGACGCGGATGTCCGGGCGCGCCGTCTCGTCCTGCGCGGCGAGCCCCAGGGCCGTTTGGGCCCAGGCGGCGGCGCCCTCCACGGCCAGCAGGCGGCCGCCGCGGCTCACGAATTCGCGCAGGTGGCGGCGGCCGCGCTCGCCCAGGCCCCCGGCATAGGGGGGCGGGTAGCGGTCGGCCGGCAAGCCGTGCATCAGGTCCCGGCCGCGGCTGGACGGGAGCACCAGATGACTGCAGCGGCCGAAGTCCCCGCGTTGGATGTCCCCATCGCGCAGGAGGGCAAAGGGCTGTTGGAAGCGGTCCAGCACGTAGCGCAGCCAACCTTCGTCGCTGCCCGGCTTCCATCCCGCATACACGCCGACGCGTGGCGCGCTGCAGGGGCGGGCCGCCGCGCGCCAGGCGGGCGGGAGGGCGCGCCCCTCCGCGGGGATGAAGGCGCCGCCGGGGGGGATGCCGTGGAGGCCCGGGGCGGCTTCGATCTGCCACACCACCTGACCCGACGCCAGGGCGGTGAAGGTGCGCCGGTAGGAGGCGGAGTCCGTGGCCGCCCAGACGGGCGGGCGGCGCGCGGGGGCATGCCGATGGGGACCTGGCGGCAGGGCGGCGTGTGCCTGGGCCTCGCCCTGCCGTGCGGGGGCGCCGTCCGTCCACTCACAGCGCACCCCCATCAGCGGCGGTAGGGTGTGGGCGGTCACGTCGTAGGGCACGGCGTCGGTCGAGGCGCGACCCCCAACCTCTGACGGGTACGGCTGGGGCTGCAACAGGGTGTCGGCCCACGCCCCGGCCGGCTGGGCGCGCGGGACGAGGCGCTCCTGGCCGGGTTGGCGCAGCACGGTCACCCCACCGTGGCGCAGGACCCGGAGCAGTTCCCTGGTGGCGGTGGGGTCCCCCTGGCGGGCGGCGATGCTGTAGGCCCCCGGTCTGTGCGCCGGGTCCGCGGCCCGGGCCAGGACCGCGGCTTGGAAGGCGTCCCAGGCCGCGGGATCGGCGGCGACCGTCGCCAGGCAGGCCCAACTCGCGGCACGCTGGTACCGGATGACGTCGTCGCTGGTCCACAGCCCCCCCGGCCAGGGCTCTGGCTGGCGCGGGGAGGGCAGCCGCGGGTCGAAGTCGCCGGCTGGCCGGAGGCGGCTCCCCGGGATGGAGAGGTCGGCGGCGAGGCCCGCGCCTGCCGCCTCGCACAGGATGCGGACCCCCCCGTGGTAGTGGACATACGCCCGCGCCGGGGAGAAGGCGTCGAACAGCACCCCGGTCGCCACTCCCGTGAGGCCCCGCGCCCGCAGGAGGCCGGCCATGGCGAGGCCGAGTTCGCCCGCGCGCCGGATCACTTCGGGGTCTGCGGCCGGGTCGGCGGGGTGGGCGTATGGCGGGAGGAAGAGCCTTGGCCCGTGCGTCCACATCTCGTGCATGTCCAGGACGACCTGGGGCAGGAAACGGGCGTGACAGCCCTTCACCACGGCCCGGATCTCCACCTGCGTCTGCATGATCCAATCGCGGTTGATGTCATGGCCGGCGTAGGAGCGGTGCAGGCCGGGGGGCGGGAGACCGTTGGCGACCCGCCCTCGCCCCCATTCGGACCAGGCGCGCATCCGGTCGAGCCCGTCCGGATCGACCGCCGGCACGAGCAGAAACAGGACGCGTGCGCGGATGGTGCGCGCGAGTTCATCCTCGCGGCTGATCAATTCGTGCACCAACTCCGGCACCCCCTGCGGGCCGGCGGCTTCGGCGGCGTGCACGCCGCAGGTCTGCATCACGATGGCCGGCGGCGGTGTGTGCCCCGGGTCGGCGCGCTCCGGCGCGGACGGGGATGGGCCGGAGCGCATGCGGCCCTGTTGCCGGGCCGCGAGGGCGGGGAGCCCCTCCAGCAGGGCCGGCTCGGCGATGCCCACCGCCACGAGGGGCCGCCCCTCCAAGCTCGTGCCGAGCGGCAGGAGGCGGAGCCGGGGGGAGGCCGCCTCGAGCCTGCGGAGGTAGCCCACGATCGCGTCCCAGGCGGCCAGCCGCCCGTCCCGCCCGGGCGGGAAGCCGAAGTGTTCCCGCGGCGTCGGCAGGGCGCCGCTCGGCGCTGCCCTGGGCGCATCGGTCCGGCGCACCGCGTCCACCCCCCCGCCCCTGTGTCGCCATCCTCTCGTGCCTTGGCCACTCGTGCCTTGGCCACGGGCAAGATTCGCGCCCCTGGGGCCGAACCCCCCCGAACGTCGGAGCGCGTGTGCGGAGTATCCCGCTGCCGCCGACGCGGGATGCGGCGCCGGGTGCGGGGGGCGCCCTGGCCCGGCCGACGAGCATGTGGGGGGGCCAGCGGGGGGACACTCGCCTGGGCGCCGCGGCCAGCAGGCCCGCCGCCAGCCGCCCCCCGCCACCGGGTGTCCCCGGCAGGGGTACAGGGAGGGCCAGAGCATGGATGTTTTGAGCGCAGGACCAGAGGCCGCGGCGGGGGGCGCTCCCGGCCGGGCGCGCCCCAGCGGCGCGGCGCCCCGCCGCCCGCCCACGGCGCCGCGTTCCCCGG
>DAHWHV010000602.1 GCA_027335545.1 Clostridia bacterium | reverse complement strand
GTGCCCCGCCCACCGCAGCCCGGCCTCGGCGGGGCACCCCACCGACCAAGGCCCGGTGCCCCGGAGGGGGGGACCGCGCGCGGCCCTCTGCCGCCTCAGATGTGGAAGACCGAGCGCACCCCCTGGAAGAGGTCGTTGACCACCGTGATCACCCGCCACAGGACCACCACCACCCCGGCGAGCGTGACCATCCACGCCAACTCCTTGCGGCCCGCGGCCTCGATCACGCTGTGCACCACCACGATGAGGATGCCGAGGCCCGCGATCTGCCAGATGACCTCCGCGTTCACGTCCGCCGCCCCTCCCCCCGCCCCGCGCGGGGGGCCTGCGCCCCGCCGCCGCGACCCGCCCTGGTCCCGCCCGCCGGTCCGCCCGGGGGCCGACGGGGCTCACAACAGCAGCAGCACCAGCGCGGCCCCGGCCAGCACGCCGAGGTAAAGCCACATGCGGGAGCGCGCCTCGGCCCCCACACGGGCCGCCGCTTCGGCCTGGCGCAGTCGCGCGAGGCAGGCGGCGATGTGCCTGGCCTGGTCCTCCCGGCCCGAGGCGCCCAGGGCCTGGCCCAATTGGCCCAGGGCCGCGACGTCCCCGGCATCCCAGGCGCCGAGGGCGTCGGCGACGCGCAGCGCCTCCGCCCAGGCCTCCGCGGCGGAGACCCCGCCCCCGCGCTCCAGGTGGTCGGCCGCGGTCTGGCAGAGCGCCGCCGCCGGGCCACCCCGCGCCGCACCGACCCGGCGCAGCGCCTGCGGCAACGGCGTGGCGGCGTAGACGATCTCGGTGCGCAGGGCCTCCAGGGCCCCCTGGGTGGCGGCCAAGTCGCGCGGGTGGCGCTGGACCTGGCGGGCCAGCAGGTAGCCCCAGCCGCCGGTGCCGGCGCAGACGCACAGCGCCCCGGCCACGGTCAGCGCGCCACCCACCGGCGCCGCCCCCCGTCGCCGCTCTCCGGCCAGGCGCCGGACCCGCCCAGCGCCAGCGGCACCCCCAGACCGCGATCCGGGCGCAGCTCGCAGGCGAGGTCGAAGGCCCCCGCGGCCAGCGCCGCGCGCAGCGCCGGACGGCGGCGCAGGTCTGCGGCGCTGCCGGCGTGCGCCGTGGCCAGCACGGCCACACCGCTGCGAGCGGCCTCGCGCAGGGCGTGGGCGTCGGCGGGTCCGCCGATCTCGTCGCAGACCACGACCTCGGGGCCCATGGCCCGGATGAGTAGGCCCAGCCCCTCCGCCTTGGGGGCCCCGTCGAGGACGTCCACGCGCGGCCCGAGGTCGAACTGGGGCCGGCCCTCGGCGCAGGCCGCGATCTCGGAGCGCTCGTCCACGATGGCCACGCGCCGGGGGCGCAGGCCGTGATCCGGCCGCCCCGTGCTGAGCTGGCGGCAGAGGTCGCGCAGGACCGTCGTCTTGCCCGATCCGGGGGGGCCGAAGAGCAGCAGGCTCGGCAGGGCGCCGCCGCGCGCCCCCAGCTGGGCCAGCAGGGGCTCGGCGGCCCCGGGGACGGCGCGAGCGATGCGCAGGTTGATGGAGCTGAAGGCCTTCTGGGTACGGATGCGGCCCTGGCGGCAGACGGCGCGGCCGCAGAGGCCGGCGCGGTGCCCGCCCGGGAGGGTGCAGAAGCCCTGTCCCAGCTCGTCCTCCCAGGCGTAGACGGAGGAGCCGGTGATCAGTTGCAGCGTCCGGCGCAGGTCCTCCTCGGCGCAGGCGGCCGCCGCGCCGACCGAGACGGCGCCGCTCTCGCCGACCCAGAGGTCCCCCGCCTCCGTGACCACGCCGATGGGTCCACCGAGGCGGAGCCGGACCTCCAACCAGCGGGCCCCGGGGCGGGAGGCCGGCAGGAGGCGCTGCAACAGCGCGCGCACCCGCGGGGCGACGAAGGCCAGGGCCTGAGCCTCCCCGCTCGCCACGGCCACCGGACCGACCGTCCCCTGCGCCAGAGCCATGCCGCGCCCCCCCCGCCCGCCCGAGCCGCCCCGGGGGGCGGCGATACGCCGTTGGACCAGCCACCGGCCGGTCCCGGTCGCGGGATGTCTATGGCGGTCGGGGGGCGGACATGCACGGAGGGGGTGCGACGGCCTGGGCCGAGGGGGCGATGGGCCCAGGGCCCCAGGGGCGAGCGGATGGTAGGCCCGGCCTCCTGGCCCTGGCCACCCGACGCCGGCGCGAGCCGGGCCAACGCGCCCCGCGGCGGCGCCGGCTCGCCTGCCCCGGCCGGAGAGCCTGGCGGCGCACCGAGTTCGGCCGCCGGGAGGGTGCCCCGATTCGCCGGGCGGCGACGCAACGACCTTGCCCGGGCCTACACGCCCGGGCGGGCGGGGGTCCACGGGGCGGGCGGAAGAAGGGAAGGACCCGGGGCTGGGAGTCGGGGAAGGGTAGGGGGCACGGCCAAGGAGACTTGGCCGCGCCCCCTACCCGAACAGCGCCGCCGCCCGGCTCAGCGCCGCGCCGAGTTCGGCCGTCGTCCGCTGGGGCGGCCAGTGCTCCGGACCGTGGGCGAAGAGGCAGAGGGGCCGGTCGTAGCCCACCGCGCGCAGGGCGCTGGCGATGGGCGCGTAGTCGATGCGGCCCGTCCCCAGGAACTGCTCGCGGGGATCCTTCCAGTCGGCGACCGCCGTGGGCCCCCAGTCCCAGAGGTACATCAGCCCGATCCGGCCCCGCAGGCGCTCGAGCGCGACGGCCGTCTCCTCCCCCCGCATCCAGAGGTGGATGGGGGCCAGGGCGAGGCCGAGTCCCGGGGCGGGCAGCAGTGTGGCCAGCTCCACCATCGAGTCCGTGGAGTCGATGGTGGCTCGTCCATGGTTTTCGATCGCCAGGCAGACCCCGGCATCGGTGGCCCGCTCCACCAGTGGCCGGATCTGTCGCGCGAAGGTCGCGACGGGCACCTCCGCGGGGGGCGAGCCGGTGACCAAGGCGTGCCCGCCCAGGGCGATCAGCGCCGTCAGCAGCTGATCCAGCGCCTCCGCACCGGCACCGAAGGCGCTGATCGCCTCCAGGCGCAGGCCGTGGCGCCCCAGGGTCGCCGCCACGCCGCCCACCCCGCCCGCCAGGTGCTCACACCAGCCGGGGACGTGCCAGAGGTCGAGGGCGGTGCAGCGGGCAGCGGGGGGCGCCGGCGGAGGGCCCGCGGCGGCGAGGGGGGACCCCAAGGGAGAGCTCGTTTGAGAGCTCGTTTGGGAGCTCGTTTGGGACCCCGATGGGGATCCCGACCGGGGCCCCAGCGAGGCGATCTCCGCGCAGGCGCGGTCCAGGCTCTGCGCCCCGTACAGGACGCTGGAGGTGCAGAAGGTGAAGGGCGGGGCGCCGGGCACCGGGCGCTCAGGCATCGGCCCCGGCCTCCAGGGCGGCACGCAGCGCCTCGATCTCCCCGGCGCGGGTGGGCGCCGCCGGGTCGACCCGCCGGCGGCGCAGGGCGGAGCGCTGCGCGGCCAGGACCAGGTCCAGCGACCGCCGGGCGGTCGCCGCGAAGGCCTGGTGCGCCTCGGGGTGGTCGAGGGACTCCAGGATGGTCTGCGTGAGCGCGGTCTGGGCCCGCCGGTCCTCCTCGGGGTAGGGGACCACCTCGCCCTGCATGCCCGCGGCCGTCTGGGCCCACCAGCCGTGATGGGTGCTGGCCCCGGCGCGGCCGGCCTCGCCCACCAGCTCGAAGCCCTTGTTCCACCAATACACGGGCTCGGCGCACCAGGTCCCGGCCGGCGAGCCGCATTCGAAGGCGACGTGGACCCCACCCGGGAAGCAGGCGACGCCGGCGCAGTAATCCGGGGCGCTGTGGCTGCCCGCGTAGCCCGCCGCCCCCTCGACCTGGGCCAGCACCCAGGAGACGGGGCCGTCGTCGAACAGGAAGCCGAGCAGGTCGAACAGGTGGGTGCCCTGCTCCAGCAGGTTGCCGCGACAGCTGGCACGGGCGAACCGCAGGCGGCCGAGGGCCCCGCCGCGGACGAACTCCCGCACGCGGGCGAAGGGCCGGTGGTAGCGCAACTGGTGGTTGACAAACAGCGCCACCCCGGCCTGGCGACACCCGTCAACCCAGGCCGCGAGTTCCTCCGGCCGTTGCGCCAGGGGCTTCTCCACCAGCACGGCGCGGGGCCGCTCCTGCAACACCACCCGCAGGACCTCCGCCCGAAAGCGCGGGGCGGTGACCACGTGCAGGAGGTCGGGGCGCACGGTGCGGAGCATCTCCGTCAACTCGCCGAAGCGCCCGGGTACGGAGAAGCGCGCGGCGAACGGCTCCAGGCGCGTCGGGTCGAGGTCGCAGCAGGCCACCAGGCGGCCGGCGCCGACCCCGGCGTAAGCCAAGGCGTGGTCGACCGCGCGCGGGCCACAGCCCAGGATCGCGGTGCGCAACCCGGACAAGCGGCAGTCCCCCCTCCGGGGACCGCCGCAGCGGCACCCCGACCCTCCGCGACGGCCCCGAGGGGCGCCGGGGAATCGGGGGCAGCACATTCGCACCCCGGCGCGGCTCCCCTGCCGCCGGCCGTGCGGAAGGCCTTCGACCCGGGGGGGGAGTGGGGCACGCCCCCGCCTCCCGCTCCGGCGCGGGTGCACCGGCCACCCCGGGGCCACGCCCCCGGTCCCTCGCGGCTCGGCTCAACCGAGGGTGATCTGGCTCCACCCCGTCGTGCTGCAGCAGGGATGGTTGGTCGATCCGTGCAGGTCGGCGTAGGCGACGTACTGGCCCGAGGCGCTGCCGTAGTCGACGCCGAGGTCGAACTCATACTGCTGCCCCTTGGCCGGCTTGCTGACGCCGAGCTGGGCCCAGGGAACGATCAGTTCCGTGGTGTATCCCTTGCCCTTGTTCACCTGCGCCAAGCCGGTCATGGCCGAGATGTGGGCCAGCTTGTGCGCGCCGGGGCTGACCGCCCCGTTGTAGGTGATACCGACCTGCGTGTCCGTGGGGCCATACGCGCCGCCGTGCCCGTCCGCCCCACTGACGAAGAACTCGCAGGTGTCATTCTGCCACCACGTCTTGGAGCCGGCCGCCGCGTACAGGGGCCAGGCGGCGACGTTGCACCGGACGTAGAGGTTCTGCGGGTTCCAGGCCACCTGCACGCTGGGCGGCGTGCCCCCGGGGATCGCGCTCTTGCCCACGCCCTCCAGGACGTTGCTGGCCGGCGTGGGGGCGATCTTGGCCCAGCAGGCCCCCGAGATCTTGGCCACCCCGCTGGCGGGCTCCTGGGGCACGGCGATGTTCGTGGCCGAGCCCGCCTGGCCCGCCGCGCAGGCGCCCCCGCCCGCCGCTGTCTTGCCGCCCCCGCAGGCGGCCAGCACCAGCGAGCCCAGCAGCACCGTCGCCAGCAGGGGAGCACACCGGGCCAGCGCCGCACGCACGCCCACGGAACCCATGGTCACCACTCCTCACAACCCGTTCTCCGCCAGGGACGCGGCCCCGCACACCGCCGTCGCGCCAGGCCGTCCCCCACGAGCGGGCACGCGCGCACGCCCCCGTGCCTCGCCGCGGCGGGGGAAGCGGCCCCAGGGCCGGTCCGACCAGAACCTGGAGGCTCCGCCGCACGCCTGTCGGTCGCGGGGCGCGGCCCGTGCGGGGCCGGCGTGTCGTCCCGGGGCCGTCGGCTCACGCCAGCATCCCCGGGGGCGCCGCCGGCTCCGTACCGCGGACGGCCGCCACCCGGACCGGTGATGCGCCAGGCCCGCTCAGGGATCCTCCCACCCAGGCCCTCCCCCACACGAGGCCGCTGGACACACCGCACGAGTGAGTACCGGGTTCTCCATGGTCCTTCGCGTCAGGTATGGTAGAGTCCTTCCAATGGATCAGGAGTCCCAATGGATCAGGAGTCCCAATGGATCAGGAGTCCCAATGGATCAGGCGTCCCGGCATGGGTTCACGCGGGGAGGGAATTCCCCGC
>DAHWHV010000580.1 GCA_027335545.1 Clostridia bacterium | reverse complement strand
GGCCGTGCAGCGCTGGGCGGCGCTTGGCGCGGCCGGCGGGGCGGCGGGGGCCGCCCTGCTGCACACCGCCGCCGCCCTGGCGGTCCCGGTCGCGGCCCTGCGCGGCGACCCCCTGACGCACCTGGTGCTGCTGCGCGGCATCGGCAGCGACGCCATCGCCGTCGTGGTCCTGGCCCTGTGCGGCGCGCTCCTGGCGGGCCGCCGCACGGTCGGCGCCTCCCTCTGCTTCGCCGTGGCCCTGATCCCCGCCCTGCGGCTGGTGCCGGCCGTGCAGGGGGCCGGGGTCTGGGCCTTCGGCGCCGCCTTGGTCGCGGCCCTGGGCCTGGGCGTGTTCGCGGGTTCCTGGCCCTATGCGCCGCGCCGCCGCACCTGGGCCGACCCCGCCCTCCGCCTCCTCGGCCTGGCCGCCGCCCTGCTGGCCGGCGTCCCGCTGCTGTTGCTCTGGCGCCCCGTGGTCGGGTGGCCCGGCATCGCCGCCGCGGTGGCGGCGGCCCTGGCCATCCTGCTCGGCAGACCCAACGCCCCCCGGGGGTCCCGGGCGGGCGCCGGCCTGCTCTCGGTGGCGGTGGCGGTGGCCCTGGCCCCGGCCCTGGCCCGCCCCTCCGCGGCCGCCGGGGCCGGCGTGCTGCCGCCGAGCCCACACTGGGGGTTTGCCTCCAGCGCCGACCCGCCGCACGGGGGCCGTCTCCGGCTGGCGATCGCGCCGCTGCAACCGGGGGGCAACCTGATCCAGGCCACCGTCCCCGGCGCCCGGGGGCCGACGCTGGCCCTCGCCCTGAGCAACCCGGCGGTCCCGGGCCTGGTGACCACCGTCCCCCTGCGACGCCTCTCCGGCAGCGTTTACGCCGCCAGCACGGACGGCCTGAGCGTCTCGGGGCGGTGGCTGGCCCGGATCGACGGGGCCACCTTCCGGGTGCCGCTGGGTCCGCGCACCCCGGCCGCGACGGGGTGTGCCGGCGCCTTCACGGGCTTCACGGCGGAATCCGCCCCCCTGGGGCAGGCCGTGCTGGCCCTGGCCACCGACCCCGCCAACGGTGCCATGGCCATCGCGGCCACCGCCGGCGGGGTTTACGCGACCAACGACGGCGGGCGGCTGTGGCGGGCCGGCGGCGACCCGGGGCCGGTGACCGCCCTGGCCATCGGCCAGTATGGGGAGTGGTACGCGGCCACGCCGCAGGGGTTGGAGACCAGCGGCGACGGCGGCGCGCACTGGCAGCTCGACGCCAGCGCCGTCGGGGCCCCGGCCTCGGCCCTGGCCATCCCCCTCTACCCCGTCGGCACCCCGGCGTGGGCCGTCGTCGGGGGACGGACCTACCGGCGGGTGTTGCAGCAGACCTTCACCGGCTGGCTCTCCTCCTGGAGGGTGACGGGTCCGGCGCCGGCCGGTGTGCGGACGCTGCTGTCCCTGCCCCAGGGGAGGGGGGCGGGCCTCCCCACGCTGGTGGCGGCCGGGACCTCCGGACTGGCGCTCAGCAGCGACGGGGGGGCGAACTGGCGCCCGGTCCAGACCCAGTTGGGGTCCATCGCGGCGCTCGCCGCCGGGCCCTCCTCCCTCTGGGCCGTGACGGCCGCCGGAGCCGTGGCCACGGCGTCGGCGCCAGCGGGGCCGTGGCGGGTGGTCGGCCTGGGCGTGCCCGGTCGGGCCACCGCGGTCGCGGTGACCGGAGCCACCGTCTTCGCCGCCGTCCGGGGAGCCGGCCTGCTGCGCAGCACCAACGGCGGGCGGACCTGGCTCGGGGCCGGCTGCGTCGGCGGGACGGTCCCGGTGCTGGCGGGGATCGATCCGCCGGCAGGGGCGCCCCCGACGGTCGACGTGCCCCTGCTCTACGTAGGGGACGCGGGGGGCCATGTCGC
>DAHWHV010000559.1 GCA_027335545.1 Clostridia bacterium | reverse complement strand
GCGGCCCACATTGCTCGCGCGCCGTGCGCACCGCCAAGCGCTCCACGTCGACCACCCCGCGCAGGCCCGCGCGCAGGCCCTCGCGGAACAGCGGACGGCGCGCGAGTTCGCCGACCGCCTCCTGGCGCGCACGGATGTCCGCAGTCTCCAGCAGGGGGTGGAGGACCCAGAAGCGCAGGAGCCGGCGGCCCATCGGCGTGACCGTGCGGTCGAGCACCCCCAGCAGTGTGGCACCGTCCGCCGGACCACCGCCGAGGCGCTCGACGAGTTCCAGGTTGCGCTGGGCGCCGGCATCGAGGCCCATGAAGGCGGAAGGACGGTAGGACTCGGGCGGCGCGAACTCGCCGCGACCGCCGCGAAGGGTCCGCGACAGGTAGCTGACCAGGAGGTCCAGGGCCGGGGGCGCTCCGGCGGCGCCCTCACCCCACACCTCCCGGGCCGCCCCGGCGCGCAAGTCGGCGCCGCCGATGGTGCTTAGCACCGCGCCGGCCTCGGCGGCGTAGCGCGCCGCCAGGGCGGGCGCCCCCGCGGCCGGAACGACCACCTCGCGTGGACGCAACCGGCACAGCTCGTCCCAGGCCACGACTTCGGGCTCCGCGCCATCGAGCAGCGCCACGCGGACGGAGCCGGTCGAAACGTCCGCGACGGCCAGGCTGAGGCCCTCCTCGCCGGCCAGCGCGGCCAGGAGGCTGTCGCCGAGGGTGTCCAGCAGGCCGGGCTCGGTCAGGGTCCCCGGGGTCAGCAGCCGGACGATCTCGCGGCGCACCAACCCCTTGGCCTCGGCCGGGTCCTCCACCTGGTCGGCCACCGCGACCTTGTACCCGCGCGCCAGCAGGCGCGCGGCGTAGGTGTCCACCGCGTGGTGGGGCACCCCGCACATGGGGCGGCGGACGCCCGGGCTGGCCTCGCGGCCGGTGAGCACCACCTCCAGGATGGGGGCGGCCCGCTCGGCGTCCTCGTCGAACAATTCAAAGAAGTCACCGAGGCGGAAGAAGAGGAAGGCATCGCGGCACTCCGCCTTGAGGCGGTTGTACTGCTCCTGCATGGGCGTTTCCGTTGCGGTGCGGCGCAAAGAGGGCCTCCCCTGCCGGGTGGTCCCGTCCGGCGGCGCTGACGGTGCTGCAAGGGACGGGCCGGCGGGGAGGGGGTCACCACGGCGCCAGGCTGCTTTCGCGGCAGCCCTGGGGCTCCAGACCGCCCACCGCTTGGCGCCACGTCGCTCCCAGGGGGAAGCCCGCGCCCGCATCGACCAGGGCCGCGCCTCGTCGCCCATCGCGCCACGATGGGGCGACCCTCGCTACCGCCCGCCGGGACGACCGACCCCACTCCGCGGGCAAGGCTGCGCCTGCAGACGCCCGCGGGACCACCCCGCTGCCCGCCGCGGCGGGAGCGGGACCCGGGTAAGAAGCGGGCCGTCGCCGACAGACAGCGGTGGGAACGGCCAGCGCTGTGCCCGGTGGCAACGCGACCATGCGCAACGGGGGCGCCGGGCGGCCGGCACCCGGCTACCGGCGACACCACCCACGCCCCCGCCCGCGGCTCGGGACCCATCGCCATCTTATCGCTGGCTCCCCGGCGGTCAAGGCTCGCGGCCTAGCCGACGGCCCGGACGGTCGCGGGCCGAGGATCGTCAGTGGCCGCGGCCACGCACCCGCGCCCCACGGGGACCAAGGACTGGCGGGAACACCGCGCCCGCGGCCGGGCCATCGCGCCGTGGGGAAGCGGCGCGCGACGGGACGGTCCTCCTCGCGCAGCCCCCGGTCGGGCGCGCCCCGCCGGCCGTCGCCCCGTGCGCCCGGCCCACCCGCGGGCAACGCGCCCCCGCCCCTGCGGCTTGCCTCCCGGGGACCCGGCCTGGCGCGGCGGGCAGGATGGCTCACGGGTGGGCGGCGGCACACGCCACCTGGGCGCGACAGCCTCCTGCGCGACCGGTAGGGCGTGGGCGGCCCGGTGGTCCTCGGGCGGCGACGGGGGTGTAGACTCAGCCCCCGGGGGGTGCGCCGTGTGGCGATCGGGAGGAGGGCGCTTGCGGCCCTGCTGCTGGCGACCGCCGCGCTGGCCACCGCGTGCGGTTTGGGCGTGCGGACGATGGCCCTAACGCTGCGCCCGGCGGGCGGTGCACGCGGCGGCGCCGCGGTGCTGGTGCGCGTGCCGACGTATGGCGGTGCCGGTCGGGCGGCGCCGGAAGCCACCACCGCGTGGCCTCTGCCCTGCGGGCAAGGGGCACGCTCGGTTCCCGTTACCCTGATGGCGCCCGCGGCCGAGACCCTGGTGGCGGCGTGGGACCGCCACGCCTTCGCCAGCCTCGGCTTCCACCTGGCCCAGGCGCCCTCGGCCCGTAACGGCGGCTGGTGGGAGTTCGCACGGGGTGGGCATCTGCTGGTGGGTGTCCACCTGAAGCCGATCGGCGGCGGCGAGACCCAGGTTACCTACGTCGGGCTGCAGGCTGTGCCGCGGGCGCGGGCCGGTTGATCTGACCCCGCATCTTGCGGGGTCAGGCGGGCGCCGGTACGCAGAAGGACCCCGCAACGCGAGCGGGTGCGGTCGTAGCGTGGGGCTGGCCCCTGGGCGCCAAGGCGACGGGCAAACCCTTTCCGAAAATCAGGGTGAGTAGTCAGCGGCGCACATGACCATACCGGTAGTGGCACTCGCGGCCTCTTTCGTGGGAGGACGGGGCAGAGGCGCACGGTCCAGGGTTTCGGCCGCGGCCCCTGAGGGCAGGGGTCCCGGGCACCCCGCACCCCGCGGGCACACACGCCGCGCGGCCGCTACCCCGCCCGCCGAGGCATCGCCGCCGCGGCGACCGGGCGGCAACGCGGGGCCCGCGCGCCAGGCG
>DAHWHV010000553.1 GCA_027335545.1 Clostridia bacterium | reverse complement strand
AACCAGCCGCACCAGGACGACCGCGAGCACGAAGCCCGCCAGGTCCGCGAACAGGCCAACGGCCAGGGCATGGCGGATCTTGCGAATGCCCACCGCGCCGAAGTACACGGACAGGACATAGAACGTGGTGTCGGTGGAGCCCTGCAACGTGGACGCGAGTCGGCCGATGTAGGAGTCCGGACCGTGGTGGCGCAGGAGTTCCACCGTGATGGCCATGGCTCCCGAGCCGGAGAGGGGCCGGATCAGCATCAGGGGCAGCACGTCGGCCGGAACCCCGAGCGGTCGCAGCACCGGCGCCAGGAGCCGGGCCAGCAGCGCCATGGCCCCTGAATTCCGGAAGATGCCCAGGGCGGCGAAGATGGAGACGACATAGGGGACGATTTGGACGGCAATGTTCAGTCCGTCCTTGGCGCCCTCCAGGAAGACGTTATAGACGTCAATCTTGCGACAGAGGCCATAGACGAGCACTCCGGCAAAGATGACGGGAATGGCCCAACGCGACACCGCGTCCATGGCGTGGATGAACACCCCCGCCCCTCCCTCCCGGCCGCGGTCCCACCTCGTGCGGCGTGGGCCTCCGTACCCTCAGGGGCGGCCCTGCCGGCGCCGGCGTCGGCGGCCGCGCAGCACGCGGTCGGCGACGAGTCCGAGCGCTGTGGAGCCAAGGCTGGCGGCGAGCGTCACCCCGACGATCTCCGTGGGGTTCTGGGACCCGGCGGCCGCCCGATAGGCGATGATGGTCGCTGGGATCAGGGTCAGGCCCGCCGTGTTGAGGACCAGGAAGGTCACCATGGCGTCGGAGGCCTCCTGGAGGTCCGGCCGGTCGTTGCAGGCCTGGAGTTCCTGCATCGCCTTGAGCCCGAAGGGGGTCGCGGCCTGGCCCAGACCCAGGAGGTTGGCTGAGACGTTCATCAGGATGGCGCTCATGGCCGGGCTGTCGGGGGGCAGGGACGGGAACAGCCGCCGGAAGACGGGACGCAGCACCGCGGTGAGCGACTGCATCAGGCCCGCCCGTTCGGCGACGCGCGCGATGCCCAACCAGAAGACGAGGATGCCGGTCAGCGTGATCACCGTTTCGACGGCCAGCTTCGCGGCGTCGAAGGCCGCCGGCGTGACCACCTGCACGTGCCCCTGCAGCGCGGCCACCACGCCGCCGGCGACGATCAACCCGACCCAGACGAGGTTCAGCACGGCCGTCCCGCCGGCCCGCGGCCGCCCTTATGAGCGGCGGCACCCGGGACGCCCCCGCCGCTGCCGGGGCGGTGCATCGGTGGATCTCCCCTCTCGGTGGGCGTGGGGACCGCTGGGCCTGCGCTTGGCGCTGAGCGCGGAGCAGGGACGGGCGGTGGGCGGCGCCCCGGCTCTCGGGCGAGGTAGGGAACACCCCAGGTTCGCCGGGGCGGACGCGCCCGGCCCCGGGCGGTGCGGCCGAGGCCGGGCTGGCGACCCGTCAGGGCCGCCCGCGCTGACCCATATGCCCCTCCGGACCGGTCCATGCCTGGCCGGGCGGTGGCTGCGGGGCGACCGGCGGCGTAGGCTGGGGAGGGGTGCCCGCCGGGCCGGGTTTTGCATATTGCCAGCTTTCCGAGCCCTCTGCGATAATTGCGGACGTGTGTCGACGGGACCCGGAGGCGGTCGGGTGGGCGAGGCGCCGCAGGCAACCGCCGGAGGCGTCCGCTGGCAAGGGAGGCGCCGGCTTGTCGGAGACGGTGTATTTGAACGGTTCCTTTGTGCCCTATGAGCAGGCCCTGATTCCCTTCGAGGATCGGGGCATGCTGTTTGCGGATGGCATCTATGAGGTGGTACGCGCCTACGACGGGCGTCTCTTCGAACTCGATGCCCACCTGCAGCGCCTGGAGAGCAGCGCCGCGGAAATCCGCATCCCCCTGCCCGACGTCGCCGAACTTCGGCGGGCCATCACCGGGGTCTTCGAAGCCAGTGGTCTGCGGGAGTCCAGCGTCTACATCCAGATTACCCGCGGCTTCGCCGGGCCCCGCTCGCACGCGTTGCCCACGGGGATTCGCCCCACCGTCTTCGCCGCCGCGCGGCCGGTGCCGCGCCCGGAGTTGGCCCACGTGGAGGGCGGGGCGCTGGCCGTCACCGTACCGGACCGGCGCTGGCACATGTGCCACGTCAAGTCGGTCGGCCTGCTGCTCAACACCCTAGCCAAGCAATCCGCCCTGGACGTCGGAGCCCAGGAGGCCATCTACGTCCGCGACGGGGTCGTGACCGAGGGGTCGGCGACGAACGTCTTCGCGGTCCTGGACGGGGTGGTCCGGACGCATCCCGAGGGTGGGCACATCCTCGCCGGGATCACGCGCCAGGTTGTGCTTGAGCTGTGCGCGACGGAGGGCCTCCCCGCGCGCGAGGAGTCGTTCCTGGTCAGCCGCCTCTACGCCGCGGAGGAAGTGTTCGTGACGGGGACGAACTCGGAGATCCTGCCCATCCGTGCGATCGACGGGCGCGCCGTCGGCAACGGGGCCCGCGGGCCGCTGACCAACCGCCTGCAGGAGGCGTATGCCCGCCGGGTCGCGCTCTGACGCGCGGGCCGGGCTGGCGCGGGCTTGGGCTGGCCGGCGGGGCTCCACCCCTGCAGGGGCTTCGCCGGCCGACCCCGTCGGTGTGGGGGATCGCAGCCCTCGTGCGGCCAGAGGCCGGCGGGCACACTGGGGTCGCCCTACTGACCACTGCCTCCCTGGCCCCCTGGACCGCCGCCCAGCAGGCCCTTCGCCTTCTTCGCCATCCCCCCGGACCCGCCCCCCGATTTCGACCCGCTCCCTGGACTTGAACCGCCCGATTGGCCGTGCTCCTGACCGAGGACGGCCTCGATCCGCTGGGCGAGGTCCTGGGTCTCCCCGAGGATGGTCTTGAGCTTTTTCAGGTTGGCGGCCAACTCCTGGGATAGCTGCATCTCCATCTGGGACAGCTGGCCCTTGCCCGGGGTCATGCCGGCGAAGCCGGGCGCGCCACCCCCGGACCCGCCCATCCCACCGGACCCGCCCATCCCCTGCATGGCCAGTTGGAGGACTTGCGCGGCGGGGATCGTGGGCGCGCCGCCCCCTGGAGAAGGGGGTGCCTGGCCTGCGCCGCCGCCCCCCGACGGGGAGCTCGGCGGGGTGGCGGTCGACGCCTGGCCGCCGGACTGGCTGGCCTGGGCCCCCTGCTGCAGGTGTTGCAGGACCAGTTGCACCAGTTGCGGGGTGATCTCCTGCCCGCCGGCCGCCTGCCCCCCGCCTCCCGCCTGCCCGTCGGCCGCCTGCCCCCCGCCCGGCGACCCAGCGGCCTGGGCCGGCGGAGCGAAGCTCGGCTCCGGGGCCGCGGCCTGCTGGGGCGAGTTGGAGCCACGTTGTAGCAGTTGGCGCAGCAGATCCAGGATCTGCGGCTCCGTCCCCCCGGCGCCCGCCCCCGGCGCCGCCGGGGGTTGGCCCTGCTGCGCCTGCTGGCCCTGCTGCGCCTGGCCCCCGCCGCCCTGGAGCAGTTGCGCGAGTCCCTGCAGGAGGGAGTCCCCGCCCGAACCCTGACCCTGTGTGCCCGTCCCCACCGAGTTTCCTCCCGCCCCTGGCGACTCCGGGGAGATGGGCATGCGTGAGGCGCCGCCGACCCGGCGCTCGGGCCCGAAGGCGGCCGAGGAGCCGAAGGTGTGTCGTGGCATCCCCGTGCTCTCACCCCACACCCCAGGCGGCGAAGGCGCGAGCCGGCGGCCGCCGACCCGGCTGTCGTCCCCGCCGCCCCCTGGTTTCACGGGACTCGCGTCGACGCCCCCAGACTTCCGTGCAGAGGAGCATGCCCACTGTGCCGCGCCGCATGCACCGCGGGGGCGCCCGGGGCGTCAGCCCGGGCCCGGGCGGTCGCCGTACAGGCGGCGGAACTGGTCGGCGGTGAGCAGCACCTCGCGGGACTTGCTCCCCTGGTGCGCCCCAACGAAGCCGCGTTGCTCCATCATGTCGATGAGACGGCCCGCGCGCGTGAAGCCGACCCGCAAGCGCCGCTGGAGATTGCTCACCGAAGCCTGTCCGCTCTCGACGACCACCTGCAGGGCGTCGACGAACAGGGAGTCGCCCTCTGAGGCGCCTTCGCCGCCACCTCCCTCCCCGTCGTCCTCGGCCTCCATAATCGCCGCGTCGTATTCGGGCTTGCCGGCCTCCCGCAGGAATTTGAGGACCGACTCCACCTCGCCGTCGGCGATGAAGGCCCCCTGGGCGCGGATCAGCTTGCTGGCCCCCATGGGGCGGAAGAGCATGTCGCCGCGCCCGACGAGCTTCTCTGCCCCACCCACGTCGAGGATCGTGCGGGAATCGATTTGCGAGGACACGGCCAGCGCGATGCGGGTGGGGATGTTGGCCTTGATCACCCCGGTGATGACGTCCACGGAGGGGCGCTGGGTCGCGACGAGCAGGTGCATGCCGGCGGCGCGCGCCATCTGGGTGAGCCGCTGGATGGAGTCCTCCACATCGCTGCGCGCCACGAGCATCAGGTCCGCCAACTCGTCGATGACCACGACCACGAAGGGCAGTCCGGCCTCGCCGCGCGCGGTGACGACGGCGTTGTAGCCGGAGATGTTGCGCACGCCGGCCTGGGTGAACAGTCCGTAGCGCCGCTCCATCTCCTTGACCACGACGCGCAGGGTGGCCGCCGCCTTCTTGGGGTCGATGACCACGGGCGCCAGCAGGTGAGGGATGCCGTTGTATCCGGAGAGCTCTACCATCTTGGGGTCGATGAGCACCAGGCGGACCTGCTCGGGGCGCGAGCGGTACAGCAGGCTCATCAGCATGGCGTTGATGGTGATGCTCTTGCCCGATCCGGTCGCCCCCGCTACCAGGACGTGCAGGAGCTTCTCGAGGCTGGCCACCACCGGCTTGCCGGCGATGTCCTGTCCCAGGCAGACGGTCAGCGGAGAGGCCGCCGTCTGGAATTCCTGGGTCTCCATCACATCGCGCAGATAGACGGGAGAGACATCGGTGTTCGGCACCTCGATGCCCACGGCCGCCTTGCCCGGGATCGGGGCCACGATGCGCACATCCGTCGCGCAGAGGGCCAGGGCCAGATCGTCGGCCAGGGCGGAGATGCGGGCCACCTTGACCCCAGGACCCGGCTGCACCTCGAAGCGGGTGATCGCGGGTCCCTGGGTCACCTCGGCCACGCGCGCAGTGACGCCGAAGCTACGCAGCGCCTCCTCCAGCTGCGCGCCGCGCGCCATGCCGTCGCGGCCACGGGGCACCCGCGGACGGCCGGTGCGGCGCAGCAGATCCAGCGGCGGCAGGGGGTGGGACGGCCCCAGCATCCCGGCCGGCGCCGCGGCCCCCACGCTGCGGCTCCCGATCAGGTCGGGCAGGGCCTCCCCATCCCCAGGGTCGCTGGCGGCGGCGGCCTCTGCCGGGGCGGCCCCCGCCGCCGGCACGGCCGAGGCCGCCGGGAGCGCCGCGGGGGCCGGCAAGCCGGCCTCCGGTTCGAGGGGCGCATCCCCCACGGGGG
>DAHWHV010000546.1 GCA_027335545.1 Clostridia bacterium | reverse complement strand
GGGCGGCGCGCCGGCCCGGGTCAGTCGTGGACGTCCCCCCAGCCGACGGACGCCCCGCCGCCCGCCCCTCCGGAGGACACGGGGCAGGAACCCGCCCCGGTCAACACGGCGGGGCCGCTGGAGCCATCGGCGGCCAGGGGGGCGATGGTCACGTCGGCAGAGGTGATGGGGCCGCAGTCCGCGCAGGCCGAGGCGTAGGTCCAGAGGCCGGGGAACGGCTCGCCGCAGGCCGCCATGGCCGCCGCCGCGGCCCCGTTGACGACGATGCCGTACCCCGCGAACTGGGGGCCGTAGACGGTGGGCGCGGGCAGCGTGGCCGCGGCGATCACCTGGGCAGCCATCGCCCCAGACCCGGCCTCGGGCCCGTTGTGGATGAAGAACACCCCCCCCAGCGTCTGCGCCGAGGCGGCCACCGTGGGCTCCAGGGTCAGGCAGCAGTTGGCCCCCACGGCCGACGGCGGTGCCGGGGGCAGGGGAACGGGGGTGGGGCCCGGGGCCACGAGGGGGGGCGCCGAGGGCGGCTCGGGCGTGGGGATGGGAGCAGGCGTGGGCGTGGGCGTGGGCGTGGGGATGGGCATGGGGATGGGCGTGGGCGTGGGAGCGGGCGTGGGCACCGGCGCCAGGATGGGCGGCACGGGCAGGGGAAGGGGGGCGTTCACCCGGTTCTGTTGGCCCAGGGCGTAGAAGGTGGCGGGCCCCACGATCCCGTCCCCGGAGAGGCCGTGGGTCATCTGGAAGGCGAGGACGGCCCGCTCCGTGTCGTTGTCGTAGTATCCGTGGATGCGCCCGCCGTAGACGCCCAGGCCCTGCAGCAGGCGCTGCACGAAGACGACATCGAAGCCGTTGCGACCGAGGAAGAGCCCCCGGCCGCCGGCATAGGTGTACAGGTGCGAGGCGTCCAGCGTCTCCGCCCCGGCCTGGCCGTTGGTCGGGACGCCGGTGTCCCCGTTGGTGTTGGCGTCCTGTTGGAACTGCGTCACGGCATCCGCCGTCCGGGCGCCGTACACGCCGTCCGCCGGCCCGCCGAGCCAGAGGCTGTAGCGGAAGAGGTTCAGGCGGTTCTGCAGGACCGTCACGTCGCCGCCCATGTCGCCGCTGGCCAGGGGGCGGCCGCCGTAGGTGGGCCCCCCGTAGGTGACGTTCGCACCCACCCCCTGCCCGAAGAGGAAGTAGGTGTCGCTCCCCGCCACCCCGTCGGCCGGGATGCCGAAGTACGACTGAACGTTGCGGACGGCCTGCGCGGTCTGCGCGCCGTAGGTGCCGGTGACCGGGATCGGTTGGCCCATGGGCCCTTGCGGCGGGTTCATCACCCGCAGCATCTCATTGTAGATCATCTGCAGCAGGGCCACGTCGGTCCCCGTCTCACCGCCGCTCAGCGTGCGGCCACCAAACGGCACCAGCGGCGGAAACGTACTCTCCAGGAGTGCCACCTGCGTCCCCCCCCACCATTGATGGCAGGATACGCGGGGGCAGGGGCCGCCGTGCCGCGCCCAGCCCGCGGGGGACCGCCGCGGGCCGCTGCGGGAGGGGCGGGAGGCACCGGGGGCGGCACTGGGGCGGGCGCCCCCCTCCCCGT